>JAQVGY010000045.1:4811-6822 GCA_028696495.1 Atribacterota bacterium | reverse complement strand
TTGTTGAAAAATAAAGAATAGAAAGTCTTTTATCTATCAATTGTAAATGTGTCAAAGGACCGTCCCCTGACAGGTTTGGGGGAAAAAGAAAAGCCACCCTTTTGGGGTGGCTTTTTCTTTAGTTAGGAGGTCTAAAAATGAAAAAGTTATTTGTTGGTTGGTTGGTTCGCTTTTTCTATTTTCAAACTTCTATTAGTTTAACATGAAAAAATATATTGTCAATAGTATTTTTAAATTTTTTTTGATTTTTTAATTTTTATCTTTTATAATAATAAAGTAAACATATGTTTGCCACTTTATCTTATAAATAAATATAAATAAATGTATGAATATTCCTTTTTTAGATTAGAAACTTTGAAGTTAAATTGATTTTGATTGTTATACTTAATAGTTCTAATAATCACAAGGTAAAAAATTTAATTATACTAAATTATAAAATTTATTTTAAAGCTAACCCCGTATAAAATACTATATTTTGAAATTCAGGTAATATTGATGCAGAAAAATATGAAGATGGAACAACTGGAATACTTTGGTGTTCCTCATTATATTATCAATATCTGGAAAGAACATTATTCTGATTTTTTGCTTCCTGTACAGGAAAAGGCAGTAAGGGAATTTAATTTGCTGCAGCCTGCTCAATACCCTTTATACCAAAATTCTACCCTGCACCAAAAGAAATTAAAAAATTTATTAGTTGTTTCTCCCAGCTCTTCCGGCAAGACTCTGGTTGGTGAAATGGCAGCTTTACAGGAAATATCTTTACAGAAAAAAGTGCTCTATTTAGTTCCTTTGCGTATCCTGGCTGAGGAAAAATATCAACACTTTGTTCGCCTTTACCACTCAATAGGACTTGATATTAAACTATCCTCCCGTGACCACCGTCATCATGACCAGGATATTATTCAGGGTAATTTTAATATTGCTATAATCGTCTATGAAAAGTTTTATTATCTCCTTCTGCAATACCCCCAATGTCTTAACAATGTCTCTCTAATAATTGCCGATGAGATTCAACTAATCAATGATATACAACGCGGTCCAAGGTTAGAAAGTAATTTTAATTACCTCAAAAATAACTATCCTGCTATAAGAATTATCGGCCTTTCTGCCTTTACCGAACATCTATTTCAGCTAACCGCCTGGTTAGAGGCATTATTACTTTTTTCCTTTTATAGGCCGGTAGAATTACGCAAAGGTATTGTCAGAAAAGGAATTTATAAATATGTGGAACACAATAGCAAAATGACAGGAGAAGAAAACTTCTTTCCTCGGGAAGAGGTACGGGAATGCGATTTAGCCAGCTATCTAAGAGCTACTCTGCAATTTTTAATCGAGCAGGACGAATCGAGTCTAATCTTTTTTCCCACCAAAAAAGAGGTTCGCCTGTGGAGCAATTGGCTGGCAAGCCAGTTTTGCCTCAGGCCTTCTCAAAAAGCTATAGCTCAGCTATCTGCCTCAGAGGATTCCACCTCTAAGGAAGAGCTAATAAATCTTTTACAAAATGGTATTGGCTATCATTGTGCTGACCTCTCCTGGCAGGAACGCCATGCTATTGAAGAGGCAGTCCGAACTGGAGATTTAAAAATTATATGTGCTACCGGTACTCTGGCTATGGGAATAAACCTGCCGGTAAATAATGTCATCTTAACCGGAAAGAAGATTGTCTCCCAGCATAACAATGGAAATATTTTTTCAAATTACTTTATAAGAACCCTGACCATCTCCGAGGTGGAAAATATGGGCGGCAGAGCGGGCAGATTGAAAACCGGCCATTCATTTGGCCGCATAATTTTTTTAGCCCCATCTCTTATTGAACTTACTGCCTATCAGAAACTCTATTTCCAAAAAATTAGTGGTGGTTCTCCAGTCCCGTCTTTATATTATTATCCTCTTATTTCAGATGTAAATAACCTTGTGCAATATGAAGAAAATATTCCGGTTCAGGAAAATACTATTAATGACAGCATTTTATATACAAACCATCAGACAGAAATAGGTTCTGCTCATA
>JAQVGY010000045.1:0-4711 GCA_028696495.1 Atribacterota bacterium | reverse complement strand
AAAATAGGAGAGGGTTTTTCCTGGCTGGCAGATGCTCTATCTACCATTGTTGAGCAAGAAGGCTGGAAAGATGTCAGGGCTGGTGACCTGGCCAAAATCAAAGAGCTTTCATCCCGTTTAGCAGAGGGCATTGGACCAGAAGGTATTGCCCTGGCAAGAATGAAGATACCGGGTTTGACCAGAGGCTATATTCAAAGATTAGTGCGAGAAGGATATAATAATGAGCAGTGCCTCAGAGAATTATCTGAAAGTCAGTTAGAACAGTTTCTGCCTGATTTATTAATTAAACAAATAAAGAAATATCTTATTGCCAGGTCTCCCCGCTCAAATTCAGCTGTGAATCTAAACTCAAAATTGAATAACAAGACAGGGAAGGAAATTTCTTCTTCAAAACATAGAGATGGGCTTGCTGGAAGACCAAAATCTGACCATAATTACAGGAAGTCTGTACAGATAGATAAGGATAGTAAAGCGGTAATGAGCATCAATCTGAATCGCCCTGACCGCATTATATTTCTGGGAAAGGAGATTGCAGTTAATAAGATTGGTTTCCAGCTTATTCTTTTATTGGCGAAAAATAAGGGGAAAGTATTATCCTATGAGCAAATTATAGATACACTGTGGCCATCAGATGAAGATGCCACATACCATCGTCTCTGGTACCATCTGGCGAAATTGAGAAAAGAGATGCAGCAAATTTTACTCTATAAAAAAGATAATAGCCCTGATATGTCTGTTAATACCCTGAAAGAAAAGTTGTTAAGAGTAATTCCAGGCAGAGGATTAATGCTCGATTCCGAACTAATCACAGAATTGATAGAATAATTTTTTAATATACTTTTAAAAACTTTCCGTTTTGCAGGGATATAGAGTTATTTCATGTTTTTTGAAATTATTTGCTTTTTTATAATTATTATTGTATAAATTATGAGTGTTTTATACTGTTGAGACACCGATACCTCAAAACTTGATGTCTGATATACATATACACCAGAAAAAACTTTTAAAAAATAATAGATTGAAACAAATTTGCACTGAAGTTTTATAAAAAGATAAGGAAATAGATAACACAGTTTTTAAAAAATGAAAACATTAAAACAGACCATCAAAAACATATCTAATACCACAGGGGAATTTAAAGACCGGGCATTAGAGCAGGATTTTCAAACTTATATATTGCAGGAAAGCATAAATCATTCCCGCCGATATGTTCTTGCTTTTGGAATTGTCTTTCTTCTTTTTATATTGCCCGATTATTTTTTTGTTAAAAATATAGATAAATTACCTGCTATCCTCATAATAAGGGTCCTCTTTCTCTTAATTTCGATCTACTACAATCTTCGTGTAACATATGTAAAAAATTCTCTTTACTCCTTCTCTACTGTCTATGAATTAGTAAGTATTGTTGTTTTCTGGGCTGTTTTTTCTCTTTATACACAGCCTAATATAACGATTCACCATCAGATACTTATTATCTTTATTCTGGCAATCTTTTTTACCATACCTAATAGCTTTTTAAATAAATTGACTCTAACGTTTTTGTTGACTTTCGGTTTTTTTTATATTGCTGCAAAAAGAGGTGTTTTTCTTTTGTCTAGCTGCGGATGGGATATATGTTCCCTCACCATAATAATTCTGATATTTTGTAGTTTAATTGTTAAAAATATCAATAAACTACAGAGAATTCAATTTATAGATACCCAGGCGCTGGAAAGATTATCATCTACTGATGCCCTGACTGGGGCCCTTAACAGAAGAAAATATGACCAGGATTTAAAGAAAGAGATAGCCCGTGCTCTAAGATATCGGCTCCCCTTATCTGGTATTATGCTGGACCTGGATAATTTCAAAGAAATCAATGATGAATATGGGCACCTTGCAGGAGACAGGATACTGGTACAGCTGAGTTCTCACATAAGAACCTTGATAAGGGAAAATGACCAGATTTATCGTTGGGGCGGAGAGGAGTTTATAATTATTCTCCCCAATACCCGCCTGAAAGCAGCAGAACAGCTGGCCAATCGTATTCGAAGCTTTTTGCAGAAGGTTGATTTTTCACCAGTAAGCCAAGTTACCTGTAGCTTTGGAGTAGCCTCCTGGAATGAGCATGAGACTGAAGACAGTTTTACCAAGCAGCTAGACCAGTTGTTATACCAGGCAAAAAAGAAGGGGAAGGACTGTATTGTTTCCGATAATCAGAGAAAGGTATAATCTTGCTGAATATATTATTTAGAATCTATATCTATTTTGTTTAATACTTTTTTAAGAAATATACCTACAATGTTGGGGTCAAATTGACTCCCTGCTCCCTTTTCTAATTCCTTAGCTGCTTCTTCTTTGTTTAAAGGCTTGGAATACTGTCGGTTTTTACCAGTTATAGCCTCATAAACATTTGCCACTGCAACAATTCTAGATTGAATAGGAATCTCTTCTACCTTCAAACCGGCAGGGTATCCCTTGCCATCCCATCTTTCATGATGATACAGGGCAATATCTGCTACCGGGCCAAGCTCTTGTACAGAATTCAAAATATTAAAACTTAATTCGGGATGCCTTTTTAATTCCAATTTTTCAGATTCACTAAGAGGCTCTTTTTTACTAAGAATATCGGTATTTATGGCTATTTTCCCAATATCGTGGTATTTACCGGCCATTTTTATCTCATATATATCTGAAGGCTTCATTCCCATAGATACGGCAATCTTTTCACTCACTATACTTACTCTTTCAGAGTGGATTTCCTCTCCTGGCTGTCTTTTAAATAATGCCTGTAGAATGCTCTCAACAGAGCTTTTTCTTCTCTTATTTTTACTAACTAATTTTTGATTATACATCTGGTCTTCAGCCTTTTTAAAAATGCTGGCAATTTTTTGCCCTTTATCATCTTTAGTTTCCCAACCAAAAGAAGCAGATAAAGGTATATATTCTACCACTTCTTTTTCAAAGGCATCGATCACTCGCTTAGCCATTATTCCAGCCTGTTTTTTATCAATTTTAGGCAGTAACACTACAAATTCATCTCCACCCATTCTGGCAATGATCTCATCTGCACGAAACTCTCCTATTAACACCTCTGCTGCTTTCTTTAAAAGCTTATCACCGGCAGCATGACCAAAAGTGTCATTAGTTAATTTTAAATTATTTAAATCTATTATTATTACACTCAAAGGCAGGTTTCTTTCCGTATCCAGGCGTTTCAGTTCTTCTATTAAAAAACGATGGTTATACAGGTCGGTTAATTGGTCCTGATAACTAAATTGTTGTAACTCTGCTATATATCCTCTTATCTGTTCACGCAATCTATTAAAATGATCTACCAGAATTTGCAGCTCATCATTCCGGGGAGAGGTGCGTTCCAAATTAAATAAAAAGCTACCTTTTTGAGGATTATCATCTTCAATAAATTGAGCAAATTGCAGTAAATGGCGGCCAATCAGTAAATAGAAAATACCTGCTATAAAGCTGGCTAAGATTAAAGAAAATATTAACTCTATAAGAAACAAAAGCAGGGTACGTCTTATTATGTCTGCTTTCATTTCTTTTCTGTTAATATAGACAGTCAAAACACCGATTTTCTTCTCTTCTCCCTTATAAGTATAGAATAAATCCTGTGAATTAATATCAAAAGAAGGATTTTTCTCCGAACCTGTATAAAAAACAGTCCCTTCTTCATCTTTAATCTCTACCCTTTCTATATAATTTAATTTTGCAATAACCCCCAATTGTTGACGTATTCCCTCATAGTCTGTAATCCAGAGGCTGGTGACCAAAAAAGGAACATGTCCCTCCTGTATATGTAGAAGGTTATTAGCCAATTCATTTCTTTCTACCCTATTGAGAGAAAAATAATAAACGCCTGTTACCAGGGCAATAATTATTATAAAACTAAAAAAAGTATAAAGAAAAAATCTCCAGGTACTGGAATACTTCCATTTAAAGCCATCGAATTTATGCTTCATTAGATAATTCCTAACCTTTTCACTACTGGCGATCTAATAGATGTTCGGTTGTTTCCTTAACAATCTGTTCATAAGTTCCATCTTCTTTCATGCTCCTCAGTGACTGTGCAATTTGCTCTACTAAAGCCTGATGTTTTTTATTCAAATATAAGTACATATGCCTGCTGGCAAGCGGTGGTTCCAGATGATGAATATCTTTTAAACCAAGAAACATAAGTTGCTCATAGCCGGCTAATCTGCAATACAAGGCAGTATCTATCCTCCCTTTGTCCAGCATATTAAACAATTCAGTTTCAGTAGGAACCAGGACTACATGCGGGAAATTAGCTGTATTTTCTTCTAAAATTTTCCAGCCTCTGACTATGCCAATATATAGGTCTTTAATACTCTCCCAGCCCTCTATCTTAAAATCTTGCCTGGTAAAAGCTACAAAATCCATTACCATGTTGGGTTCCGGCACACGTACCAGATTGGGATAATGCTCTTCCATACCTTCAATTCTATTTATCTCCACATCAGCAAATCCTCCATTGACATCTTCTAAAGATCTCCCTGTTGGATTAAATACTATTTCTGCTTTTATACCAATTCTGCGGAATGCTTCTTTTACTATTCTATCCAGCATACCGGTCTGTTCAGGAGTAGAAAATAAACTTTTATAGGATGTGCTAACTGTAAAGATAGGTTGTTTTTGTTCTATTTCGGCTAATACAGATAAGCAAGTCAGAGAAATTATAATACAAATGATTGCC
>JAQVGY010000044.1 GCA_028696495.1 Atribacterota bacterium | reverse complement strand
TCTAAAATAAAGCAGTGAATTTCTCAATCAGGAGCAATAATGAAGAAAAGAAGTTTTATAATTATACTTAATCCTGTCGCAGGTAATGGAAATGCAAAGAAAAAACTACCACAAATAGAAGAATTCTTTACAGAAAACAAAGCAGATTTTAAAATTATTATTACCGAAAGTGTGGGACATGCTATTTCAATAGCATCTTCCTTGAGTCAAAATTCTGAGCAGGTGGTTGTCTCGGCTGGAGGTGATGGCACTTCTAATGAAGTAATAAATGGACTTATGCTCAATTTAAATTCTTATAATCCATTATCACCTCAACGAAGAAATTTTCAATTTGGTGTTATACCAATCGGAAGAGGCAATGATTTTGCCTATGGAGCTGGAATTCCAGGAGATTTTGTAGAAAGTATGCAGCTGCTCCTGGAAGGAGAACCTTATCCCTTAGATATTGGCCATATTGCAGGCGGTGATTATCCTGAAGGGCGGTACTTTGGAAATGGCATTGGTATAGGGTTTGATGCGATAGTAGGCTTAGAGGCAGCAAAAATAAGATACCTTCATGGGATGAGTTCTTATTTTGTAGCAGCTTTAAAGACATTGATATTGCGTCCAAAGGCTCCCACTATAGAAATAAGCTATGGAAATGAAAAACAGGTGACCACACCAGCCCTCATATCTATTATGAATGGTAAACGGATGGGTGGAGCTTTTTTTATGGCACCAGATGGTGACATGAATGATGGGTTATTCAACCTTACTATCTCTCAACAGGGGTCCAGACTCTATTTCCTTAAAGCTATGTTACTATATATGAAAGGAGAGCAAAAAAGGCTCCAGGGCACAATCACCACCTCTGCGGAAAGTGTCTTTCTAAAATCGATATCAGGAGGAATGACCACACATGCTGATGGAGAGACTATTTGTGTAGAAGGATTAGACCTGGAGATTAAAATGTTTCCATCAGCCCTACATATTATTGCCAGAAAAAAGTAGAAATGAATCCAATAGAAAAATTTATAACCTTTGTCATAAGATTAATATTAAAAATACTTTGTAAGGTAGAAATTGATAAACCAGAATCTATCCCGCGAGAAGGGCCTTTGCTGTTCGTCTTCAATCATATTAATTTTTTGGAAGTACCGCTAATCTATCTGCTTCTGCAACCCCGTAATGTTGTAGCTATGGTAAAGAAAGAAAATTGGGATAATTGGTTTTATAGAATACTTTCCAATGCCTGGGGAGGCATTCCAGTTGATAGAGAAAAACCAAAAGTATCAACCTTCAGAGAAATAGAAAAAGCTATTAAGGATAAGAGTATTATCTGTATTGCCCCTGAAGGAACCAGAAGCGAAACCGGGGTATTGGGGAAAGGGCATTTAGGTACAGTTTTTTTAGCCCTGCATTATCAAATACCTATTTTGTTGATGGCACATTATGGTTCAGAAAAGTTTTGGTATAATTTTAAAAGGTTTAAAAGGACACCGGTCACTTTTAAAATTGGGACTCCTTTTATGCTGAAAGGCAATTCAAAGATTGGTAAAAATATTCAACAGGAGATGAATGAACAGATTATGACTCGTATAGCTTCAATGCTGCCGGAGCCATATCGCGGTGCCTATAAAAATATAGATATCATTTCAGAAAAATATATTAAATACCTACCAGAATAACATTATAAATAAAAAGGTCTAATTGACTTCATTTTTAAAATAAGCTTTTGCTAAAAAGATATGACAGATAACTTGTTTTGCCTCTTACAGATTTCAATAGCTAAGGACTTTATAGGTTGACAAGCTAATGAATTGATGTTATATTTTCATTGGTAAAAAAATTACCACATCCGAGTTGTTACTGCTAAGGGTTCGCCTATGGGTAACAGCCTGTTGGTACATGAGGAAACGAGTGTGCCACCCGTGCTTGGAAAGGATGAAAAAAAATAAAGGAATCATCAAAAATCAAAGTAACGGGAACGTTACTTTTTTTATTTATTAAAAAGGAGGAGTTTTTATATGTTTAAAAAAGGAAGGTTTTTATATCTACTGGTAATACTAACAGCGATTCTTATCCTATCAAGCCTGTCTGTCTTAAGTGAAGAGATTGTTCTTGTTGATGTAATTGGCAGAGAAGTGGTGCTGGAAAAGCCGGCAACAAAGGTAGTAGGTACCCATAATCCTACTTTGAACGCTGCTGTAGTCCTGGGTGGTGGAGAAAAATATATTGCCGGGTTTGGTAATAAAGAAATGTCCAGAGGGCTTTATGAGGCAGTAATGGATGATTTTGATGGGCTGGTGCAGATTGGCAAAGGTGGAAACATTAATTTTGAAGCTGTCCTGGCAACTGGAGCTGATTTAGCAATTATTCCTGAGCGTTTTAAAGACCAGGTAGAACAGTTTGAGAAAGTGGGTATGAATGTTATAGTAGCTCTGCCCAATGAGGAAAGCTTTGATACCATCAGGCAGAGTCTTACACTGTTAGGTAAAGCATTGGGGGCTACCGATAGAGCAAATATGATTTTGAGTTATTTAGATAATCGTATTGAAAATGCCCAAAAAATTTCTTCAACTGTAACTGAAAAGAAAAAAGTCTTATTCTTGGGTGGTAGTTCTGCACTTTCTGTTGCTCCTGCTGCCATGATTCAAACTCAATTGATTGATATTGCTGGTGGTAAAAATGCAGTTTCTGGTGTGGAAGGAACTGGAGATTTTATTGAGGTAAATATTGAACAGATAATCAATTGGAATCCTGATGTTATCTGGTATCCTGCTTATGCCAGCTATACTGATGAAGATTTAATCAATAACCCCAGTTGGAGCAGTATTAAGGCTATACAAAATAAGGAAGTCTACGCTTTTCCATCATTGATAGAACCCTGGGATCAGCCAACTGCAGCGCTGGCACTTGGTATTGCCTGGGCGACACATAATCTCCATCCAGATTTGTACACCCTTAACGAGATTATGGAAGATGTTGATGAATTCTACAATTTAGTTTATGGTATTACTTTTAGCGCCGAACAACTGGGTATCGTTAGATAGTCTGGTGTTTCTTTTTTTGAAAGGCATGTCATGAATAATTCCAGATATAGACAACAGCTTATGCTGTTGTCTATACTTTTATTTATAAGTTTTTTTGTATCGCTCAGTCTGGGGCGTTACAGTAATAATCCCATAGATGTATTGAATGTATTTTTATCCAAAGTGGGTTTTAGCCGGACTGGTGATTCAGTTATGGAAAGCATCATCTTTTATGTTAGAATGCCAAGAATTGTGGTTTCGATTTTAGTCGGTGCTATGCTTTCACTCTCAGGTGCTGTTTATCAGGGCGTTTTTAAAAATCCATTGATTTCACCGGATTTACTTGGGGTTTCTTCCGGTGCCTCGGTTGGTGCAGCCCTTGCCATTATGCTGGGAGCATCTCTTGCACAAAGGCAGCTAATGGCTTTTATAGGTGGCTTATTTGCTGTATATTTAAGTACTTCAATTCCCAAATTATTTAAAAATAGAAATAATATGATGCTGGTACTTTCTGGTATTATAGTTAGTGGATTTTTATGCTCAATTTTGGCAATAATGAAGTTCATTGCCGAAGAGCAGACAGAACTGGCATCTATAGTTTTCTGGCAGATGGGCAGTATGGCTAAAGTACTGGGTAGAGAGATAATAGCCATCAGCCCGGTTTTCGTGGTGTGTACCATAATATTATTACTCCTTTCATGGAGAATTAATATTTTATCATTTGGTGATTTAGAGGCAAAATCACTTGGAATTAATATTAATCAGATTAGAGGAATTGTTATTATCTGTGCCAGTCTGCTAACCGCCAGTGCAGTTTCAGTTAGTGGCACTATCGGTTGGGTTGGCCTGGTAATTCCCCACTTAGGACGTATCTTAGTTGGTACAGACCATACCAAATTAATACCAACTACCGTGGTTATGGGTGCATTATTCATGCTGGTAATTGATACTCTTGCCCGAACTATTTCTAATGTAGAGATACCACTCTCTATACTGACCGGTTTTGTAGGGGCTCCACTGTTTGCATACCTGCTATATAGACAGAGAACCCTTGCCGAATAGGAGATTGTTGATGCAGATAAAAGTAGAACAGGTAGGTTTTTCTTATGATGGGCTTAATGAGATATTTAGTAATATCAATTTGAGTATAGATTCTGGTGAAATAATAAGTATTTTAGGTCCCAATGGAATTGGTAAAACAACACTTCTGTCTTGTTTAGCAAAAATAAGAATACCTACAAGTGGCAAAATATTAATTAATGGCCAGGATATTATGACAATGGGACATCGTGATATTGCTCGAATTATCGGTTATGTGCCCCAGACAATTTTCCCTTCTTTTGATTATGATGTTCTTGATTATGTGGTAACAGGGCTGGCTCCCTGGCTGGGTATATTTGAAAAACCGAAAGAAGAACATTATCGTTTAGCAGAAGATTCTTTGCAAAAAATGGGAATAGAATACTTAAAGAGGAAGCCATATTCTAAAATAAGCTCTGGCGAATTACAGCAAGTCTCAATAGCCAGAGTTATTACCCAAAAAGTACAGATTGTTTTAATGGATGAACCAACAGCACATCTCGATTATGGTAACCAATTAAAAGTGTTGGGTATTATCAAGGAAATGTCTGAACAGGGTTATGGGATTGTTTTAACTACCCATAATCCAGATCAAGTTCTATTGCTGAAAAGTAAGGTCGCAGTTTTTGACCGGGAGGGTCAGTTTCATTTTGGGAATTGGGACGAAGTTCTCACCGATGATTTGTTAAAAGCTATATATGGTGTGAATATTCAGATATGTGATGTGGAAAAAGTTCAAAGAAGAGTTTGTATTGCTCCAAAAATTCCAAAAACAATTACAAGGATGTGATTTTATGTTAATTGACTCAGTTTTAAAAGAAGCAAAACCATACCTGGTGGAGAGAAGGATAAAAGATGCAGTTATTGGCTTATCTTTGATTTGTGTCGAACTAAACAATAATGATATAGGCCTTGCCTATACATTGCGGGAACATCTACCCCCCGGATGTTCTGTATTTGGTTTTGCTCAAGAGATAATTGGTGCTAATGCTTATGAAATTGCTCAATTAGCCCGAATTGGTTCAGATGACGCTCAAAGAGGGGTGGGGATGGCTGTTATTACGGCAGGGTCTCGTCAGTTGAATCTGCGGGATGTAGAGAAGAATGAAGCATATTTTGGCCTGGAAGTGAGACCTGATGATATAGTAGGGATGATAGGGTTTATCCCTCCGGTGGCGAAAAAATTTGCTGAAAGAGCAAAGGAATTAATTATATTTGATGAGGGCATCTCTCTGAATAATGTAGAAAAAATTGATTATATTAAGCCGATGGAAAAGCAAGAAGAGCTGCTGCCCGATTGTAATGTTGTAATCATTAGCGGAACTACCTGTATAAACCATACTATCGATAATTTGTTACAGGTTTGTTCAGGTGCCAGAGACATTGTTATAGTTGGGGCGTCAACGCCAATGTATCCTAAAGCATTTCTTGAGACAAATGTTTCAGTTTTGGCTGGTTCATGGTGGGATAGCAGCTTAAAGACTGATTTATTTAAAAAGATTTCTCTGTCTGGAGGAATACACCATATCCAGAATTCTATGATTAAAAAAGCAGTAATGGTTGAAAGAAGATAAGATAAGAGAAGAGAATACAAAACCTGTTAAATAATTAAAAAGGGAAAGAATCTTTCTCTATTTTCCATTTTAGTAAATAATTAAGCCCACAATGCCGCAAAGCACAATAACAAATACCGGATGCACTTTATTTTTTAGGAAAAGCAACATCAGAAAAGCTGCAATAGTAATAAATAAATCAAGGGTACTGGTAATAACTGTAGAACCGAAAGACCAGATTGCAAAAAGAATCAAACTCAAAACACCTGCCTGTATACCCTGGTTGATCTTAATAGCAACTTCGTTATGTTTAATATTTTTTAAAAAAGACGAAACAGCTGTCAGGATGACAAGAGAAGGAAAGATAACCGCCAGAGTTGCCATAACTGAACCTATGATACCGGCAATTTTAAAACCGACAAAAGTAGCGGCATTGATTGCTATGGGACCCGGAGTCATCTGTGCAATTGACAGGATTTTTGCAATATCATTAGAAACCAGCCAATGTCTGACATTAACCATCTCATGTTGGATAAGGGGAATGGTAACCAATCCCCCTCCACATGCACTCAAGCCAATGATCATAAAACTTTTAATAAGGTCAATTACAATTTTCATTGAAACAATCACCACATAATCTACTTTATTTAAAACTTAATCAACAATCAGGGTCAACAGAGGTATGGTTATTTTTGCTTAAGAGGAGATAACCGAGTACAGCCGCAGTTATTAAAGACCAGATAGGATGCAAGCCTACCACAGCTGCCATAAACAGACTTATTAAACATATAATAATATTTCGCCACTTCACCAGAAGTTTTTTGCCAAAAATGAATCCAGTAAATAGAAGCTGACCTGCTACTGCCAGCGAACTTCCTCTAAAAAAAGCGACAACTTTAGGATGATTGAAATAAGGTAATCCAAAATAGACAATAGCAAGTATGGTAATAAAGGAAGGTAGGATTGTGCCACTAACTGCAGTAGCTGCTCCTATCTTTCCTCGAAAACGACAGCCCTGTAAATAGGCAATATTAACTGCAATAGAGCCAGGGACAACAGTGGCAGTGGCAAATTCTGACATAAACTCATCATCGGTAACCCATTCATTTTTAGAAACCAATTCATATCTTATTACTGTACCCATAGCCAGGCCTCCGCCAAAAGTAAATAGCCCAACCCGAAAAAAGGTCCAGAAGATTTTAAAAAGAGAAATTTTCTCAGGCAAACCATCTATTTTATAAGAACAATTTTTTTTCTTTTGGGCAGGCATATAAGT
>JAQVGY010000043.1 GCA_028696495.1 Atribacterota bacterium | reverse complement strand
GTCAGGGTTGATAAGCTCTCTACCGGTATGAAACAGAAGCTGTCGATTGCCCGTGCCATAATTCATGACCCCTCGGTTTTGATATTTGATGAACCCACAGTAGGGCTGGATGTTATTACAGCCAGAGTGGTAGTCAACTATATTAAGGAATTTAGAAAGCAGGGAAAATGTATTATTTTCTCTACCCATCAGATGCAAGAGGCAGAAAAATTATGTGATGAAATCGCTATTATTCATAAAGGTAAAATACTCTCCGAAGGGACTCTGGCAGATTTACAGGCAAAGTTTCAGGAAGTTGATTTGGAGGATATATTTTTTAAACTGGTAGAAACCAAAGCAGAGGAGAATAGATGAACCGAAAAAATATTGGTTTAGTTTATAAAAAAGAAATTCAGGGTGCTATACGTGACCGCAGAACATTAATCAGTATGGTAGTTGTACCACTTATCTTTTATCCCCTACTCTTTTTAGGTATCGGATATTTTTCCTTAATGGGACAGAAAAATTCAGAAACTATTCCTTCTACCATTAGCATCATAGGAGCAAAGAATTCTCCAGAATTGGTTGAAATATTCGAAAAAGAAAATAATATAACCGTAATTCAATCTGAGAATAATTCCAATGATGATATGATGGGAGAGAATATTCACCTAACTATAGATATTCCTGAAGCTATAGATATAGATTATAAGGGTAATAACAGTGTACTCGCCTCGTCTATTATTATGCATTATGATTCTACCGCACAAAGTTCCTTAGTTGCTAAAAAAAGAGTAACTGCATTGATAGATACTTATCGTAGGAATATTATTGAAGAACGACTGAATAAAATAGGTCTCAATAACGATTTTTTAGAACCATTCCAGGAACAGTGGATGGATATTGCTCCACCAGAAAAAAAGATTGGCTTTATGCTGGGCTCTATTTTACCCTATCTCATCATTATACTAATATTCATAGGCGCTATGAACTCAGCGGTGGATATTACAGCTGGAGAAAAAGAGAGGGGAACTTTAGCCACTCTATTGGTCAGCCAGCTCAGCCGACTGGAAATTGTGTTAGGGAAATATTTTTCTGTTATGACCATTTCGGCAATAAGTATGTTTTTAGGGCTAATTGGGCTCAGTATTGCCTTTCTTGTCCCCGCTTATATGTTGGGCGAGATTTCCATAATAAATGTTCATTTTTCTTTTCCCTTATTTTTATTCTTTTTTCTTATCCTGGCACCTCTGGTAGGGTTTGCCAGTGCCATACTTATCCTGATTGGAATATTTGCCCGTAACACTAAAGAGGCATCTACTTATACCACCCCAATTTACATGGGAGCAATATTTTTGGGAATGCTCTCTTTAAGCCAGGGAATAGAGTTATCCCGACCGCTCTTTTTTATCCCTATCTTAAATAATAGCTTTGTCTTTAAGGAATTATTGATGGGGACAGTAAATTGGGCACACATTTCAGCTACCCTGATCAGTAATATTGGTATTGCTCTGCTTGCTCTTTTTGCCGCAGCAAAATTGTTCAATAAAGAGAATGTCATTTTTCGAAGCTAATTGTCCTTTAAAAAGCCTACAAAAAGAGTGTACAATAAATTTTAACGGGGGAAAATCATTAGCCGGTAAATTTACAAAATATTAGAAAATTGATAAAATTTAAATATTATTTCTAAATTAGGGAGGAAAAGCATCATGAAAAAGGCAGATGTAGTTATTTTAGGTGGCTTGTCAGGTATTACTGCTGGAATCAGTTGCCAGCGACATTATCCTGATAAGAAAGTTGTACTGGTAAGAAAAGAGGGTACCATCCTTATCCCCTGTGGAATTCCTTATATCTTTGGTACGGTTGGAGGACCTGAAAATAATGTTATCCCAGATGGACTCCTGGAGAGTAATGGAATTGAATTGATTAAAGATGAAGCGGTCTCTGTAGACAGAGAGAAAAAAATTATTAATCTGAAAAACCATGAACAGCTTCAGTACGACAAATTGGTTTTTGCTACCGGTTCTTTACCCATTATTCCAGACATACCTGGAGTGGAAAAGGAGAATGTCTTTCCGGTTAGAAAGGAATTTGATTATCTGAGAGATGTTCTCGATAAGGTTCGTGAAGCAAAAAACATTGTGATTATAGGCGGGGGGTTTATTGGTGTAGAATTTGCTGATGAATGCAGGAAGAATCCAGGTGTTAAAGTGACAGTGGTTGAGATGCAGGAATATTGCTTGAAAATAGCTATGGATGACGAATTCTGTGATGATGCAGAGAAAAAATTAGCCGAGGCAGGAGTAAAGATATACAAGAACGAACAGGTTATTGCAATCCGTGGCAATGATAATGTGGAAGAGGTAGAACTATCCAGCGGAGAAAAGATAAAGGCAGATGTTGTTATACTGGGAATTGGCAGTGCACCTAATAGCACATTGGCAGAAGAGGCAAGAATAGAATTAGGCTATAGAAATGGGATTAAAGTAGATAGGTTTATGAGAACTTTTACTGACAAAGATATCTTTGCTTGTGGTGACTGCTGTACCAAAGAGTCTTTTTTTGATGGGAAACCTTCGGCAGTAATGCTCGCGTCTGTTGCCACAGCTGAAGCCCGTATTGCAGGAGCCAATCTATTTTCTCCCGTACACCATAATAGCGGTGTTATCAGTGTGTTTGCTACAATTATCAATGATAGAGCCTTTGGTGTTGCCGGATTAACCGAGAGAGCGGCTAAGGCAAATGGAATGCAGGTGGTCATAGGGGAGGCTTCTGCCCCTGATACTCATCCAGGAGGAATGCCCAATTCAACAATGTTAAAGGTTAAATTGATGTTTGGCAAAAATAATGGAATCATCCTGGGTGGCGCAGCCTCTGGTGGCAAATCAACCGGTGAGATGCTCAATGTAATAAGTGCTTGTATATCCCATAGGATGACCGCCAATGATATTGTATTGTTCCAGATGGGTACTCATCCCGCATTAACTTCATCGCCCATTGCCTACCCCATTGTGAATGCTGCCTGTAAAGCAGTTTTACCCTTGAGTGGCAGTGATTAGAGATAATTTTTGAAAGAGAAGGGCTGGTTTAGCTTAAAAATAAGCAAATAACAAATAGTGATGATAACTAAAAGAAAGATTAGTTTTGATATAGCGGTATTGGGAGGTGGTCCGGCTGGTATGATTTCTGCCGGTCGGGCAGCAGAACTGGGAGCCAGAGTAGTTTTACTGGAGAAAAATGATTCTTTAGGGAAAAAACTGTTAATTACCGGCAAAAGCCGCTGCAATTTTACACATTATGAATTTGATAATACAAAATTAGTTGAAAAATTTGGCAAAGATGGCCGCTTTCTTTATAGTGCACTGGGACATTTTGGAGTGAGTGAGGTATTGGATTTTTTTCAGTCCCGCGGTCTTCTCTGGCAGGTAGAGCGGGGAAATCGTGTTTTTCCCAGGGACGGGGATGCACGAGATGTTTTACGGGTATTGATGGGATATCTGGCAGGGGGAAAGGTAGAGGTCCTTTGTAATTCAAAAGTCAACGATATTGAGGCAATAAAAGATGTTCCTCGAATATTTAAAATAATCCATAGCGGGGGAGAATTATTTACAGAAAAGATAATCCTTTCTACCGGTGGCAAATCATATCCCCAAACCGGCTCAAGTGGTGATGGCTATCGCTGGGCAGAAAAGTTTGGACACACCATCATTAACCCAACACCGGCATTAAACCCGGTTAAAGTATCTGAAAAATGGGTAAAAGAGTTACAGGGTTTAACCTTAAAAAATGTTTCATTACAACTATACCAGGAAGGAAAGAAACGTGATGAACGCTTTGGTGAAATGCTCTTTACTCATTTTGGCATCAGCGGACCGATAGTGATGGATATGAGCAAAAGCATCGATAAATATTTAAAAAAGGGAAATGTCAAACTTTTGCTTGATTTAAAACCCGCTTTAGATTTTCAAAAGTTGGAAGAAAGGATTAAGAGAGATTTTCAAGAATTTAAGGGTCGTATATTTAAAAATACATTATCAAAATTGCTACCCGCTTCTTTAATACCGGTAATAATACAATTGTCTGATATAGAAGAGGAGAAGAGGGTGGACTATATTACCAGGGAAGAAAGAAAAAGATTGCTACATCTCTTGAAAGAGCTGGAACTAACCCCTACTGAATTATTGGGATTCCCCTGGGCTATGGTTACCTCAGGAGGAGTATCTTTAAGAGAGGTTAACCCTGATACTATGGCTTCTAAAAAGATAGAAAACCTCTATTTAGCCGGAGAAATCTTGAATTTAGATGGTCCTTCAGGAGGGTATAATCTACTACAATGCTGGAGCACCGGTTATTTAGCCGGAGAGAATGCAGCTAAAAAGGCAGAGAGAGTAAAATAAATTGATAAAATTGTTCAAGTTCAAGAAAACCACTACGATATTTTTTATTACCATAATTATAATTTTCGGCATGTTATTAACTCCAGTATTGAGCCAATCGTCAATAGAGGAAAACATTGAACAATTCAATGGATTTACCGGTATTTTAATTGAAGACCTTGACAGCGGACAGCTATTGCTCTCACATAATCAGGATAAGCTTTTTACACCTGCTTCTCTGGTAAAAATATTTACCTTACTGGCTGGATTGGAAGTCATAGGTGGGGATTACCGTTATCCTACTTATTTTTATTTTTCCAGTACCACTCCGGGAATAATAGATAGTTCTCTTTATGTTAAAGGTAGCGGAGACCCGACCCATTCACCGGAGATGATAAGAGAAATTGTCCAGAACCTGGTGAATAAATACCATATTAAGCAGATTAATGGGGATTTGGTCCTCGATGATTTAACATTTCAAAAAGAAGAATTTTTAGGCAGAGGATGGATGTGGGATGATAAAAATCCTCTATTAGGTGCCCTTGTTCTTAAAGGATATAGTGCAAATGAAAAACATATTTCCTATTGTAATGCTATGACCCTTGCCTGGGGAGAAGTATTTTTTAAGGAATTATTGAGAATGGGAGTTCAGATTAAGGGAGGGATAAAAGTTGAGCAGGTTAAGAAAGATATTAAAGTTAAGTCAATTCACTATTCTGTTCCTCTTGATAATATTCTAATAGAGATGATGAAAATGAGTGATAATCAAAGCTCGGAAATTATCTTTCGCACCCTTCCGCTATGTATAAATAAGGAGCAAATTTCAACCATAGAACAGTCTATTATAGTATTTTCAGAATTGCTGCAGGAATTACTCGATATGGAATGGGGAGAAGATTATTTTATTGTGGATGGCTGTGGCCTCTCTGAATACAATTTACTAACACCTGCTCAGATAGTTGAGGCTATCTCTTTTCTTTATCAAAAATATGGCTCTGATATACTCAGTTTTTTTGCCAGTATTGAAGAAAAGGGTACTATAAAGAATAGATTTCCCTTTCCTTTATGGGCTAAAACGGGTAGTTTGCCTGCCGCTTCCGGCCTGGCTGGCATATTTCAGACTAAGGGTGGACGGAATATTGTCTTCTCTTTAATGGAGAATAATTTTCGAGGTGAAAAGAACGACCCAAAATTATGGGAAAACCAGATTATAGAATACATATATGAAAATTATTAAATTTTATATTCACACTTTTTCTGCTAACATGTTTTGAATCTCTGCAATTATAAGAGTAAAAATATTATTTTTTTCAATTTTAAGAAAAAAAAGGAGCAGAGTATGTTAAAAGATGAACAGCAGATTAACAAATGGGCAAAAATGCGTTTTTTCTTCTACCTATTATTCCTTGTTCTCTATCTTATTCCAATTGCCGTTGCTTTTGTAGATGGATTTGGCAATGTTTTACAATTCATCCGTCGTATTGTTGGCTTGACCGGTCTAACCTCTCTTTTTATTACCATTCTCTTAAGTTTAATGATAAAGGAGAGTAAAAAAATTTTTGGGATAAACTATCTAAAGATACACCATTTTTTTGCAGCTATCAGTTTAGTATTGATAAGTATACATCCAGTAATAGTAGCGGTGAATTTTGGGACTGGCAGTGTATTTATTCCCAAATTTGATTCCTGGAATGCCTTTTTAACTGAGGGCGGTCGCTTTGCTTTATATTTAATCTATTTTGCAGTAATAGTAGCAATATTAAGGAAAAATATAAAAAAATACTGGAAATACATCCACTACTTGCTTTACCCGGCTTTTCTTCTTTCAGCAATTCATGGTATTTTAAGGGGCAGTGATTCGGATAACCGGATAATGTTTTCTCAAATTATTATAATGGTCGCAATAATCATCATAATCTTTTTCTATAAAAGATATCAGAATATTAAGAAGGCATCAGAATAATTTTTTCCTATGTTATGCTTTTTTAGAGCCAATACCTGCAATGGCAGCTACTCTTTTGAACTGATAATAAATAATTGAGGAAGAGTAAACAGTAATATTAGAGTATTATTAAGCTTGATAGCAGAGGTGAGAATAATCTATGCTTACTTTTCAGCCAATCTACCTACTACTTGTTATTCCTGCACTTTTAGGATGGTTTGCCCAATGGAGACTGAGACAGGTTTATTACCATTATCTTCAGGTTCCCAATAAAAAAGGGAAGAACGGGTTAGAAATAGTCCGGGATTTATTATCATTCTATCAATTAAATCTGCCTGTGCTGCAGACTAATAAAAAATTATTAAATTATTATAACCCTCAAAACAGGACACTCCATCTCTGTAAAAATATTATTGAATCACCCTCTATAACCTCTTTGGGTATTGTTGCACATGAGGTAGAACATGCGGTACAGGAAGAAAGAGGTTTTATGCCTATGAGATTAAGAAATAGAATGGCTAAGCCGCTTGCTCTTATGGGACAATCAAGCCCTCTCGTTTTTGCATGGGGCATATTTTTCAGAAATGTATTTTTGGTCTATATGGGGATATTCCTTCTGATAGGTATGGTTATTTTTTCTCTGGTTTCTCTGCCAATAGAGTTCAATGCCAGCAAGCGTGCTTTAAATACCTTACAGGAGGCGCGGCTTGCTGACCGGGATGAGATTAAGATGGTAGCCATCGTCTTGCGGCATGCTGCTTTCACTTATTTAATCGAGGCAGCCCAAAGGATAGGAACCTTCCTGTTTATTTTGCTAATCCTGACCATCATCATTCGAAAGTGAAGAAATAGATTTTAAATATTTATTCTATTTCCATGATTTTTATAGTAGAATTAAATTAGTCGATAGTATTTAGTTATAATACAAAGATAAAGATTGTGGGTTATAAGTGAATGTGATTGCCACACCTACCCTTAACAAAAGTTAAGCGGTAGGTTCGCAATGACAAGAAAAGACAATTTATAGTGAAGAGTAAGTACAGGCAGAGCATAACAATTAAAAGAGGCATTCTGTATTCATAAAT
>JAQVGY010000042.1 GCA_028696495.1 Atribacterota bacterium | reverse complement strand
TATTTAACTCTTCAAGTTCTGCCTCAATCTCTTGTTGGAATCGCTCTTTGAGCTCAAAAGCAGCTTTGCGGGTGAAGGTAATAGCAACAATCTGTTCTACAGTATACCGTCCAGACTTAACCAATCCTACCATCCTTTTCACCAAACAGGATGTTTTACCAGAACCGGCACTTGCTTCAACCAAAAAATTATGTTCAAAATCCTCAATTATCTGTTTTCTAGCATCCTCATCCTGGAGAACAATCTTATTTCCACTATTCAAATTGTTGTAACCTCCTTATCTCCTCCAGTGCTGGTTCATTATCATATTTCTCTGCTTTTTTCCCTTTCAGGGCAATAACCTCATTCTGTTCCATGATGTCTTTATAATCCTTACAGAGCAGGTCATCTGCCTTTTGAATCATGGAAAAATTTCCCTTTGCTACTATATTCAGCAATATATTTATTATTTCTAAAACCTGCTCTCTGTTCTGTTGTTCGTATAATACGAGATTACCCTGTCCGGCTACGGTAGGAAAATAATAACCGGATTCACTCACTTTTGGTGATAAGCCTTTTTCTCTCTTTGCCAGTATACTTTCCAGAGCAATGGCATATAAGGCATGCTGTATCTGTTGACCATAACGGAAAGGATTATTTTTCTTATAATCTCTGGAGCTTCCTGTCTTATAATCTATTACCAGATAGGTTCCGTCAGGTAAAATATCTACCCGGTCCATCTTCCCTTGAATACTTATTCTGCTTCCATCAGGAAACCTTAATTCAACGGCTTTAACTTTCCCCAAAATTTCATGTTCACTATCCCGGGTACCGAAAGCCAGTTCAAAGTATAAAGGCCGGTTAGCATATTTTTTATAAATCTCCTCTTCTACTTTTAAAAAGACCTGACAGGATTCTAATATTCCTTTTTTTTCTGACTCATATACTAATTCTCCCGGTGGTGCCAGATATCTTCTTTTTTCTGCTAAATTCTCCTCCGTAATCTTTTTCATGAGAGGCCAGTGTTTTGAATAGGAAGGCACTATTTTTTTACTTTTAGTATTACCGAGCAGCGTTTGATAGAATTCTTCATATACCTTATGGAGCAGCAACCCCCTCTCCAGGGGATTCAGCCATGTTGTAGGGTCATAAACCATTTCTTTGGGTGGTTTTATTTTAAGAACATCCACCAGGAAGTAAAGATAGGGACAAAAGGCAATCCTTTCCAGTTTAGATGCAGATACTACTATGCCCCTATTTTCACGGGCATCAGTAATAGCAGTTTTAACTTCAATATTACCATTGTAGATGTTAAACCCTTCCTCTCTTCTTGTTCTATCCGCCCTGATCCCTTCCTGTAAGGTGTAGTATTTGTGACTAAAGAGAGGTTGTAAATCTATCTTCTCTTTTTTACCAAAATAGAGAAAATATTCTCCCTCATCTAAAATTCCGGCACTATTTTGGGGAATAAAATTTCTTATAGGACTCAAATCTTGATAAAAAGTATTATAATCAAGCAAAATATTTTTTTTCTGAAGACGGTAAAGATGAAAGAATAGGTTGGCAGGTGCCTGCTCATGTTGAGTGACAGTATCATAACAGGAAAAGGAGAGGTATTTTTCCCCTTTCTGAGATAGGATAAGCTGGAGTAGGCGTAATTGTTCTATCCTATTCTTTTCATTATTGTTCAGCAGATGTCTGAAGGGCTCTTTTTCTTTTTCTAACAAGATGGTCTCTTCATCTGAGCTGGCTGGGAATTTCTGATAATCCATCCCTACTATAAAAGTATAAAAACGATTTAACCAGATTCCCTTCTTATAACTGGCAATATGTAAATGACCGGGAAGTGGTGGAGAGCAGTTTATGCGTTCCTGTTCAATCAAATTTCTAATCAGGAGCAAGGCTTCGTTTGCTGGAAATTCGAGAGATAGAGCTTCCTCCAAAGTGCTCAATCTATGCTCAATAACCATTACCGCTTCTTCGTCGATATTGCTCTTATCTTTGAGGGTATATTTTTTTACCAAACCTGACAGGTTCCTCGCTATTAAAGGAAGAGAAATACGATTTTCCGGTTTAAAGTCCGGGATTTCAGCAAATATCTCTCTTACCCATTCTTTAACGGCAAGCAGGCATTGTATATCTTCAGCAAATTCCTGTGCCTTTTCCTCAGAGGTATTTCCCATCTTTCTTTTTTTCTCCTCAATGGCTAAATCAAGACCAGGGATATAACGCTCTCTTCCCCAGCCAATAGGTGATTCTCTCAGTAGTGAAGTAAATCTTTGCAGGGCCAAGTCCTCCTTTAAATCGATGTCAATAGAAGAATACTTTAGAAGAGTAACCAGTTTAGTAATACTGTAGTTATCGTTAATCCAATCGAGCAGGGAGAATAAGAATTGAGCTGGATGACTATTTTTTATACTGATACCACTATGAAAGGTCATAGGAATTTGATAAAGGAGGGATAATTGATAAAAATATTGGGAATATGGTTCCTGTGTGGTATAAAACACCTGGACCCGGTCACATGGGTATTCCTCTTCAACGATAGTTCTTAACACTTCCCGAGCTTCATTGTATTCCCCATAGGTCTGGTGGAATTTCATATTTAGAGATGGTAATTTTAATGAATCAATACTCTCTATGTGAGACAGTGTATTTAATACTTGTTCTTCCCATGATTCGGTAATCATCCCTTTATATGAATTTAGAGGAAAATTGTGTGGTATCGTTCTGGCTTCCGGACAGCTAAGCTGAAATAGAACAGCTTTCGGTTTTATTTTTTTATCAAAAAATCTAAGTTCTAATTCATTCATCGACAGATTAGAAGGGACTATAAAAAGCATTTCTTCTTCACTTGATTTAAGTTTTGCTGCTTGAGTGTAGAGGTCTGCTTCATCTATCAGTCTTCTGTCCTTAAGTTTTTCTTCATAGTGACACATAATAAGCATTATATCCCTCATCTTGGGAGATTTCTCCAGCATTCTCTGAGGAAAATTGTGCGAGGTATAGCCAGATACCCTTATCTCCTTAATCGTTCTAAATATTGATGAGGCAAGAGAAGGTGTAACTGATGGTAGCTTAAAATAGGATAACTTTTCTTCAGATGATAGTACCTTTAGGATGTCAAAAACCAGTATCTGTCCCAAAGAACTATCCAAAATTTTCCATTCATTTTTTAGAAGAACAGGAGAAAAAGAATCCCGGGCAATATCAAAGAGTGTAGTAATATTAAAATTTATAGCAGTAAAACCTCTCAAAGTCAGATTTTTTTTAAGAGCATTCCCATCCAGATAAGAAGGCATCAGGATAATCTTTTTTTGGAATAGATTTTTTCGGCTGATATTCTGTAAATAATTTAAAATTTGCTCCATTAGTCTTCCTATTTAATGAGTTATTTGTATTACTTCAATTTTTTTTGAAAATTAAGAATTTTATTATAAACCGTCAGGAGGTCATTCTCCCTTCTGGGAAAATGGTGGCGAAAAAGGGTGAGTCCATCCTGTTCATAGCGTGGAACGAGGTGGATATGGAAATGAAATACAGTCTGCTTAGCAGCTATACCATTGGACTGGATGATATTCAAACCAATAGTTTGAAAGATATGTTGATAATCGAGGGCTATTTTTTTGCAAATTTTAATTACATGGGCAAGATTGTCTTCCGGAATCTCATAGATATTTTCATAATGTTCTTTTGGTATTACCAGTGTATGACCCTCTGTAACCGGATAGGCATCCAGAAAAGCCATACATTTTTCATCTTCATAAACCAGATAAGCCTGCTTTTCTTTACGGGCAATCTGGCAAAAAATACATCCTTGGGACATAATTAAAACTCCTTAATTTATTTCTATTTGCCATTTCGCTGGCAAACAATCCTAAAGTAACTTAATCCTGATGATTGAATAGACCTTCTTTTCTTTTTTCCAGTTGCTCCCAGTCTATCTCCCTTCGTTCCGGGAAGGATTCACAGGTTCCCGGTTTTTGAACAGAATAGGATGCCACCAGGTTGGCAATCCGGGCTGCTCTGGAAATCGAATTTGATTGCATCAAACCATAAATAAAAGCAGCGTCAAACAAATCGCCGGCACCTGTGGTATCCACCACTGATTTTACCGGGAAAGCCGGTACATTAATCAGGTTATCCTGGTATAAAAAACTGCTACCCTGACTTCCCTGTTTAATAATTACCTCCCCCGCACCCCAATTCTTCAACACTATAGCACCTTGAAGCATCTCCTCTTCACCGGTAAGGATTTCTATTTCCTTTTTATTTGGTAAGATATAATCTACCATATTCCATATATTTCGTTCTGGCAGCTCAATTAAAGGAGAGGGATCGAGTACTGTCTTCAGCCCATATTTTCGGGCTAACTTGAGGGCAAATTCCACCACATCTAATGGATATTCTAAAGAGATACTGAGCCATTGGGCAATTTCAAACAGGTATTCAAAACGCATTAAAAAATCAGGTTGTATCATCCGATTAATAGCGGGAAAACCTAAGATGGTATTTTCCCCATCAGGGCTAATCAGAATCGAGCAGATACCGGTCTTGCTGCTATTACTTTTAAATACATATTCGGTATTGACCTTGTATTTTCTTAAAATTGAAAGGGCATAATCTCCCGGAAAATCATTTCCCACCTTCCCTAAAAGCAGTGCTGCTACTTTTAAATTGGTAAAAGCCACCACCTGATTGGCACCTCTTCCCCCTAAGGAGCATCTTAAATCTTTGGCCCTTATATTATCTCCTTTATTGGGGAAATGAGGAATATATGCCAGACAATCCAGGTTAATCGCCCCTATTACAATAACAGTTGCCATTTCTTCTTTACCTTATCCCGCTTATTTTCTCCCTTATTTTATATTATGTGATAAGACTCGTCTAATGTCAAAATAGCTCAAGATTAGGAGGAGTTTTCTTCCATATATCTACAATAATATATGATAAAAATTGCAAATCATATTATTTTAGGTGGAAATAAAAGGTTACTTTGCTCTATTTTTATAAAGTATGAAATAGAGTATGGCAAAATAGACAAAGAAGGCAAGCAATGCAATGAGATACATTATCGGCTGATTGGTGACATATCCAAATATAGGGATATTTAACATAATCATAAGTGGAAAACCAAATAAGAGTGCTACCCCGCTGCCCAGCACAATATTATCCGAGGCGCCAGAATAAAAACCGGGGTCTACCTGCTTTAATAAAGCCATTCCGGTAGAGATTGTACCGGTATAGGTACCATAAAAAACCATGATGTTTTGAAAAACATCTTCCTTAAAAACTCGGGGGGTCATCCAGAGAATAAAAATAATAGTAATGATACCTCCGATAGTGGTAATTAATAGGGTAGGAATCATATAATAATGTAAGGTCTTTAAAGAAATGGCGGCAATAGATGCAGTTATCATAAAATCAAAAGAACCTCCCGCGATTCTTTGCAGCATATAGCTATTGGGATATTCATGGCTCATAATCTTCATACGATTTAGCTGATTAAAGATAACCCTTAACAAAATAGCATAGAGGGTGCCTATAATGAAATGGAATCCCCACAACAGCTGAGCCAGTGTCTCACCAAAAGTTCCCAGCGGCAACAGTATTTTGTTGAGACCCAATAATGTTAAATATGTTACTAAATAGACCAGCCCTATTAAAAACAGCTGAATAGATATGTCATCTAAAGAGGCAGCTAAGGGTAACTCACCAGGGTCCATCTCTTCATATATCTTTTCTCTGGCAGTGTATTTATCCAGGTCGACAGTAAATTTATTCTTTTTTATTAAATAATTCATCAAGATAACTCCTATAATACAAGCCCAGAGGAATCCTATAGTAGCAATGGAGAGTCCAATATTTCCTCCTTGATAGAACCCTAATTCCTCCCACTGATAGCCAATTGCATAAGCCTCTCCAGGACCCTGACCAAATCCGAGCGGTAGTAACAACCCGAAGGTTGGAAATAGGTCAGGGAAAAAGGTGTTGACCAGCAACAGAGAAATACTGAATCCTATAATACCCTGTATCAGATAAATAGAGACAATATAAACACCAGAATTAAAGATATCACGGGTATGAATATTCTCCCTTTTCTTAAGGGCAATGGATATAAATCCGATAGCCATCAAATGGTAAACCAGGCTGCCCAGCCTCACACTATCTAAATTTATTATCTTTAATGCCTCGCTTCCCAGTATTAAGCCCACAAAACCGGCAATAATTGAGGTGGGGAACAGATATTTCTGGAAAAAAAACACTTTTCTTTTAAAAAATACTCCGATACCGATAAATAAAGAAAGCCATAAAAAATCCATAACAAGAGACCAGTTTTGATGCATAAACCCTCCCCTTTTTAATAAAAGAATATCTGCTGAGCCAGTTTTACCATAGTTTCCCACTTATAAGCTGAAATTGAGTCAGAATTGAAATAAAATTGGTATAACTGTTCTTTATGATAAAAATCGAAACGATCATTATATTGAACATTTATACCTTTGATATGTTCTAATTCAAAATGTAAATATTCTTTTCCATTTTGATAGAAAGAAATTTCCTTACCTTTCCATATAAGCTGACCATCTGTCCATGGCTCTAATTTTTTAAAATGGTCAACCTTCTGGCAATTGACACCTTCTTCTTGAATAAAAATACCTCTGTAGTTATTTTCCTGGTAATTCTTTAAAAGAGTTTTACTGAAACTAACCTGCCATCGGTTCCAGTCTGCCGGGTTGTCAAAATAAAGTCTTTCTCTGTCGGTAGTAAAAAACCCGTATTTATTGTATTTTACCTCATAACCACATTTGCCACAAAAGAGTGCATCATATCTGGAATTGAGTGTGCCAATTTGCTGACAGCCGGGACAGAGATAGAGGAATAATTCTAATCTTTCCGCCAGATTTTTTCCCTGATAAATATTCATGGCCCTTCTCTGAAAATCATATTCACTGTAAGAAAGACTGGCATTCATTTTATGGAAAATTTCATCAACCGACATTTCTTTAATCTGCTCAGCCATCATTATCAATTCATAATTAAAGGCGATTTTACCTTTTCTCTTATAATTTGCCCAGCGGGGAAAGGTGAGATATGAGCCTTTAGATAACACCCTTACTACCGGTATATTGAGCAGCTTAATTAGCTTGGCCGTAGCAAATATTGGTTCTTGAACAGAGCCATCCCAATTACGCATACCTTCCGGAAAAACGCCGATTATGCGCCCTGCCTCCTTGGCTCTCAAAGCCTCTTTCACAGCTGCAAGATCTGCCAGGAACTTCTTTTTCGGAATAGAACCTTCTATTTGTAATAACATTTTTAAAAGGGGGTTTCGAAAATATTCATCTGAAACTAAAAAGCAGATTGGGTCTCTGATAAAAAGATTGACTAAAAACCCATCCCAAAAATTGGCATGATTGCCAATCAA
>JAQVGY010000041.1:2246-7419 GCA_028696495.1 Atribacterota bacterium | reverse complement strand
TTAGAGATAAAGGGGAGGTAAAAAGAGAGCCTATTATTTATTTCAGGGCAATCGATGAGCCTGGCGCTTATTGATTGCCCTTTTTTATTAGCTATTTTATAGTTGATTTTAAAGAAAATTGCAAACCTCTAAAGAAAGCTCAGAAGGAAAATCAATAAGTGTACAGTATTCTCCTGGAAAATGAACAACTATAACTAAACTGGAAGGGAAAACGGTGATGACATTTATTAAAGAGATCAAGAATAGGAAAGGTTTTAAAATTGATGAAAATAATAAGTTGGTATTTGATGGATGTTGTTTAGAAGACCTGGCATCAATATACGGTACCCCGAGTTATTTTTTTTCTGAAACGATTATCAGGGAGCAGTGTCAGGAATATAGAGAAGCGTTTAAAAAATGGAATATTGATTATGAAATACTTTATGCCGGTAAAGCATTCTTAGTTCAAGCCATGGCACATATTATAAATGAAGAAGGCTTGAGCCTCGATGTTTCTTCTGGAGGAGAAATTTACATAGCTTTAGAAGGAGGATTTCCTGCTGAGAGGATATACTTTCATGGAAATAACAAATCGGAAGAAGAGTTGAACTTTGCCATAAAAAGAGGCATAGGTACCATTGTAATTGATAATCTATATGAACTGGAGTTAGTTGAACAGATTGCCAATATATTGAATAAAAAAGTAAATATTCTGGTTAGAGCTATCCCTGGTGTCGATACTCATACTCACAAAAAGATAAGGACAGGACAGATTGATTCTAAATTTGGAATACCTATCCAGGACTTTCTTTATATTTTCCCAGCCATATTGGCAAAGAAACATCTCATTTATCAAGGCGTTCATTGCCATATTGGTTCGCAATTATTTGATATGCAATCCTATTATTTAGCTATCAGAGAAATGATTGATATGATTAAAGCAATTGAAAAGAATTATGAAATAAAAACAAGTGTGCTTAATCTTGGTGGAGGCTTAGGAGTAAGATACACAGAGGATGACACGGCGCTTTCTATAAACCAATATGTTCATCAATTGGTGGGGCAAATAAAGATAATGTGTAACGAAAACCAATTATCAATTCCCAAGATTCTTGTCGAGCCAGGTAGGTCGATTATTGCTGATGCAGGAGTTACCCTTTATAGAGTCGGACCAATCAAACAAGCAAAAGGTATGACAAGATATTTAATAGTTGATGGTGGTATGACTGATAATTTACGCCCCAGCCTTTATGATGCCCGGTACGAGGCCTTAATTGTGAATAAATTTGATGAAGAGGCTTTAGAAACCGTTACCGTTGCAGGCAAATGTTGTGAGTCGGGCGATATTCTGATTAAGGATATTAAGTTGCCCCATGCCGAAAATGGTGATTTAATAGTTTTATTTACCACAGGTGCATACCATTATTCTATGTCCAGCAATTACAATGGCTTTCCAAGGCCGCCAGTAGTGCTTGTTAATAAAGGTAAGCATGGATTCATGGTTAAAGGAGAAACATACCAGTATATGAACCAAAATCATGCTTTTCCAGAATGGTTAACCCCGAAAAAGGTTACATAGTTGTGGGAAAAAATAGATAAGTCAGGCTTTGTTTGGGAAATAATAGAATAAGTGCAGATAAGTTTGGGAGTTAAATATTATAAAGGGAGTAGAAATATGGATCCTTATGCCAATGGATTAATTGATAAAAATCCTTTTGGAGCCAAGCGAATCATTCAATCTTCAGTTGTAGCTATTTTACAATTAGAATTGAAAGGGCGTGGGCTAAAATTAATACAACCGCGTTCAAGAGTATTAAAAAAAAATGAATTACACGAACTTATAGTAACAGATGAAAAAGTAGCCAAACCTGGGGAGACTGTCAACAATGTTGCCTACATTGCTTTTATTGAAATACTTAAGGGTGGGGTTATGGTAGTTGGGGATAAAGTATATTGGAATAATAACCTGTTGGGGATTGTGGCTGGTTTTGATGATACCCATATGCCCAATCATCAAAATATTATCCTTTATTCGCCTAAAATATCAACTGGTAAAAAACTTAATATCCGGTTAGAAGATAAAATTATTATACACTCTTAAAGAGAAAATGGAGAAAATTGGAGGGCAAGTAAAATTAAAAAATAATTTAAAATCAAGTTAAATTTATTAAAATAGCGAGGGGAGGGGGTACAAGAATACAATCAATTCAATGAGTACTTAAATATATAAATAAAAAGGAGGAAAATGATGATTTTTAAAAAATATTTCTTAAAAACAATATTGTTAATCTTTATTATTATTAGTATTAGCTCGATTTCTTTAGCAGAAGTATCAAATCAAGAATTTGATCCAGTCACCATGACCTGGGTTGCAGGTGGTGTTGGAGGAGGATGGTACATACAAGCAGGAGGATTAGCCCAGCTGATTAATGAGAAAGACCCAAGAATTACTATTAAAGTGGTTCCGGGAGGCGGATTAGTAAATGCGGCAAGGGTATCCAAGCGGCAGGACGATTTAGGTTGGGGAATAACTTTTGTAGACAAAGCCGCTTTTGATGGAACAGCTCCTTTATATGAGGATGCTTACCCTGATTTACGTTCAGTAGGAGCTATTTTTGGAATATATAATATTCATTTCGTTGCAGCAGCAAATCAAAGTATCCATACAGTTGATGAGATGATTCAAAGAATTAAAGATGGAAAAGGAATCAAGATAGCAGTCCCAATGAAGGGGACTTCTGAGTTGCCAATTATGGATACAATACTCGATTTTTACGACCTCTCTTTAGAAGATATTGAGAGGAAAGGAGGCAAAGTATTCCATGCCGTTTATGCAGACATGGTTACTCTTTACAAAGACCAGCATGTCGATTATGTTTTTACACATTTATCCATACCAGCAGCAGCGGTTACCGAGATGACAATAAGCAGGGACTCTGTGGTACTATCAGCTTCTGATGAATTGATCGACTATTGCCACGAAACATTAGGATCAGTAGACAGAGAAAGCGGCCTTTGTGTTATTCCAGCACATACCTATAAAGGGCAGGATAATGATGCCCTTGCAGTAGTAACCGCAGGAGAGCTGACGGTAAATAAAGATGTGCCAGATGAAGTTGTCTACACAATTTTGAAGGTACTTGATGAGAATATTGAACAGGTGTATCAAATCGATGCTACAAATAAATATTTCATACCTGAAGATGGCTGGAGAAACGTTGCTGTACCGCTGCATACAGGTGCAGAAAAATATTACAAAGATGCTGGATATATGGATTAAAGTACCAACATACATCTATATTAAGATTAGGTCTTACTAATTAATACAATACATGGCCTCCATTATTGTTAATGCAGGTCATGTATTGGAAGATATATTACTTTATTCAGAAAGAGGAAAAAACATGAGAGAATTTAAAGGATGGCAAAATTGGTTTATTGGAGGATGGCTGGTTACTATTTCTATTTTTCAACTATATACAGCTTTTTTTGGTATAATGCAACCCCGTTTTCAAAGAGGGATTCATTTGTTGTTTCTTTTACCAATTGCATTTATTTTATTCCCAGCAACTACAAAATCTCCCAAAGATCGAATTACCTTCTTCGATGGGCTATTTGCTTTGCTATCCATTTTGCCCCCACTCTTTTTGTTAATTTCGAATCAAAGACTGACCTATCGGATGCCATTTATCGATTCCGTTACCAATATTGAACTAATTTTGGGAATTATAAATATTATTTTATTATTAGAAGCTATTCGCAGAGCCGTAGTACCTGCGATGTCGTTACTTGTTGGATTATTTTTAGGATATTTATTCATAGCTCCAAACCTTTCTGGTGTTTTTTTTAATAAAGCAATTAAACTATCAGAAATTATTGAAATGCAATATTTAATGACAGAAGAAGGGATATATGGTTCAATTACTGGAGTTTCAGCTACTTTTGTGGCGCTTTTTGTAATATTCGGGGCTTTTATGGAAAACACTCGTACTGGTGAATTCTTTACCAATCTTTCCTGCAGAATTGCGGGTACCAGTCCTGGAGGTCCTGCAAAAATTGCTGTCATTAGCAGTGGATTGTTTGGTTCAATAAGTGGTGTAGCTGCAGCCAACGTATATGCAACGGGTACTTTCACCATTCCTTTGATGAAAAAGTTGGGATATAGAAAACAATTTGCTGGTGCGGTAGAGGCCGCGGCTTCTACCGGAGGGATACTGATGCCGCCGGTAATGGGCGCTGGTGCCTTTGTAATGTCTGAAATTACCGGTATCCCATATGTAAAGATAATGATAGCAGCAGCATTAGGGGCAATTCTTTATTTTCTCAGCATAGGCTTACGGGTACATTTTGTTGCTATCCGTGACAATCTTAAGGGATTAAGCAAGGATGAAGTTATATCGGTTAAAGACTTAATAAAAGATTCTTACTTATTACTTCCTTTGGTAGGTTTAGTTTATATGCTGTTAGTCGGCTATTCCCCCTTTATGGCAGCAAGTATAGCCATCTTAATTTCTTTTGCAATCAGCTTTTTTAATAAAAAAACAATAATGGTTCCAGCAAGGCTCTGGAATACCCTGGAATTAGCTGGTAAAAATATGGTTATGATTGCCCTTGCTTGTGCTGGAGCTGGCATGGTAGTTTCTATTATTACCCACACCGGATTAGGATTGGGCATAGCTGCAGTAGTGACCAATTGGTCTAAAGGGTTTTTGCTCCCAACATTATTATTGATTATGGCAACTTCTCTTATTTTGGGTATGGGACTACCAACTACACCTGCATATATTATTGCAATTACTATTGGAGGGCCAGCTTTGGCATCTTTAGGGTGTAACTTATTGGCTTCTCATTTATTTGTTTTTTATTTTGCAATGCTTTCTAGTGTCACTCCGCCGGTATGCATAGCTGCGTATTGTGGAGCTGCTATTGCTGGTTCTGAGCCATTAAAAACTGGGTGGGAAGCTTTTAAATTAGCACTTGTGGGGTTTTTTGTTCCCTATATATTTATTTATAACCAGGCCCTTCTAATGCAGGGAACAGTGGTTGAGATAGCAACAGTTTTTATACTATTGATGGTGTCAATTTATTTTATAGCATCAAGTCTATCTAATTTCTTTATAAAAAAGTTGAATTATTGGCAAAGACCTCTTCTTTTTTTAATCGGATTATTCTTTATATTTATAAATGTTATATA
>JAQVGY010000041.1:0-2146 GCA_028696495.1 Atribacterota bacterium | reverse complement strand
TTGTATCTCATGATTGATTTAAAAGCAGATGTTGTCATAATTGGTGGAGGGGTAATCGGAACCTCGATTTTTTACTATCTTGCAAAAAACAATATCAATGTCGTACTATTAGAGAAAAAGACTATTGCTAGTGGCGCTTCTGGAGCTTGCGACGGAACCATATTTCTTCAAACTAAAAAACCAGGAATCCATCTACAAATTGCTATCCAAAGTGCGAAAATGTTTAAGAATTTAGAAGAAGAGCTGGATTACGATATAGAATACATCTCAAAAGGGGCAATGGTAGTGATTCCTGATCAACTTCAATTTGAAACAATGAAATTATTTGTAGAAGAACAATACAAAAATGGGTTAGAAGTCGTGCTATTAAATCAAAAAGAGGCCAAAGCCAGAGAACCTGCCTTAGCTGACATGATTGTTGGGGCTACCTATTGTTCTGCAGATGGACAGGTTAACCCAATTAGACTAACCTATGGTTTTGCTGAGGCAGGGAAGAGATTTAAAAAAGCAAAAGTGTTAAGCCATGTTAATGTTAAAGGAATAAAAAAAATAAAAAACAGGATAAAGGAAGTCATTACTGACAAAGGAACCATAAGCACCGGTATTGTAATAAATGCAGCAGGGGTATATGTACCACAAATTGGTATGATGGTTGGTTTAGATATCCCTATTATACCCAGAAGAGGGCAAGTTCTTGTTTCAGAGGAAGCAAAAGATATTGTTAAAGGTATTATTTGCACTTCAAACTATATTGGCTATAAATATAATCAGGAAGTTAAAAATTCAAATAGTGCCGGTCTGATTGTTGAACCAACGGCAAGCGGAAATTATTTAATTGGAGCTACCAGAGAGTTTGTGGGGTACAATTCTGCAGTAACATATAGTGGCATAAAGAGCATTGCCCGTAATGCAGTTTCTTTGATACCTGCCTTAAAAAACGTTTCTATAATCAGGAGTTTTGCTGGTTTAAGGCCTTATACGGAAGATGGGATGCCTATTCTGGGATATGTTGATGATGTCGATGGCTTTATTGTGGCAGCGGGACATGAAGGTGATGGAATAGCTCTCTCTCCAATTACAGGTAAATTGATTTCAGAGTTAGTTATAAAAGGTAAAAGTAGCATGTCTTTAGAACCATTTCGATTATCTAGATTTAAGGATAAGTAAAAAAATCACAGGATATTATAATATATTTTTCTGGGTTCAATTTATAATGCTGATAAAAAAAGTATAAATTTAAATAAATATTTTTAACAGGAGGAATTAAGAAATTGCATAAATCAAGGGTAGTCATAGTAGGATTTGGTCATGTTGGGAGAGGGGTATTGGATGCCATAATGGAAAGTCCGGATATGGAAATTGCCGGCATAGTTGAATTACCTCATCTTATAGAAAAAACCAGAGAAGAAGTTAGAAATATTGCAGTCATAGATAACGATGTTACAAAATTGGGCAAATTAGATGTGGCAATTTTAGCTATTAACAGCAGGAATGTACCTGATATTGCTCCCCTTTACCTGCAAAAAGGTATCAATACAGTAGATGCCTATGATGTGCATGGGGAATCCCTGATAAGGCTCCGAAAAGATTTAAATAATGTGGCAAAAAAACATGGCGCTGTTTCCATTATCTCAGCAGGCTGGGACCCAGGAAGTGATTCTATGATAAGGGCTGTTTTAGAAATTAATGCTCCCAAAGGTATTACCTATGTAAATTTTGGTCCGGGAATGAGTATGGGACATACGGTTGCGGTAAAAGCGATGGAAGGAATAGATGATGCCATCTCTTTAACCATTCCAATGGGGGTAGGGATGCATAAACGCCTGGTATATGTTAAGTTGAAAAAGGGATATGATTTAGAAAATGTATCACTGAATATAAAAAATGATCCATATTTCATTCATGATGAAGTCCATGTTTTAGAGGCAAGCAGCATAAGAGATTTAATTGACATGGGCCATTCGGTTAAGATAGAAAGAAAAGGAGTATCAGGTAAGACACATAACCAAAAAATGGAATATTCTTTATCAGTCAATAACCCGGCAGTAACAGGGCAGGTATTGGTATCAGCAGCCAGGGCAAGTTTAAAACAAGAACCTGGCTGTTACAGTGTTTTGGAAATTCCACTTATAGATTTTCTTTATGG
>JAQVGY010000040.1 GCA_028696495.1 Atribacterota bacterium | reverse complement strand
ATACCCAGTTCCTGACCTATCTTCAAACTTTCATAGTAGATTTTACTGTAATCACCTTTTACTCTAATCAGAATAGGCTCATAGATTAAAATGGGGTTCAATTTTTCCTGTGGCAGTTCAGAGCTAACCAAAATAATAGTTTTTATTCCTGCACGGGCACCATAGGCAGCAACTGATACTCCCATATTACCGCTGGAGATGGTGCCAACAGAATTATATCCCAGGCTGAGAGCATGCTGTAAAGCAGTATAGGTTCCCCTATCTTTGAAGGACCAGGTGGGGTTTACTGTTTCATTCTTTATATAAACAGAATCCAGACCCAGTAGCTGTGATAATGAATTGGATTTAATTAGAGGGGTAAAACCTTCATACAAAGAGAGTCTCTCGTTTATCTCTTTAAATGAATAAAAAGAATGGTAGTGTTTTATAATATTCCCTGAAAAGGAAATCCGGTCTTTAAGAAAGGGTTCTGGTGAGCTTATTTTGACTTCCAATGGCTCAAAACAATCATCACATCGAGGAAACACTCTATCCAGAGGGTATTCTTTTTGGCAACCGGTACAAACCAAGCACTCCTTATTCAATATACTCACCCAAATTAATTTGAAACTCTGGTCGGGGCGAGAGGATTTGAACCTCCGACCCCCTGAACCCCATTCAGGTGCGCTTGCCAAACTGCGCTACGCCCCGACTTAGTTTTAACAAGTATATTATACAGGAGGCTATTCATTCTAGCAACTAAATATGATAAAAGAAAATTAAAATATTTCTCTTTATATTCTTCTTTATATTCTGATGAATCTCTTCCCCTCAACCTCTCTAATGAGATTCTTCAATTCTAAAGAAAGCAGTGCTTCGCTTACCTTAGTAAAGGGAAGAACTGCCAATTCAGTTATTTCATCAATATGTAATGGTTCAATAGAAATATATTTTAAGAGTTTCTGCTCATAATCAGTAAGTTCAACTGTAATATTGCTCCCCTGATTATCATTTTTCTTATCTTTAACCACTGAAAAGAGATTATTTTCCTGTTCCAACTCTTCTAATATATCCTGACAGTTATTTACCAGTTTGGCACCCTGTTTAATGAGATTATGACAGCCAATAGAGAGAAAAGAATGTATACTTCCCGGAACGGAGAAGACTTCCCTCCCTTGCTCCAGAGCATAATCAGCAGTAATCAAGGCTCCGCTCTTTTCGGTAGCTTCTACTACTATTGTCCCCAGCGATAATCCGCTAATGATACGATTTCTTCTGGGAAAATTATTCTTCTCCGGTTTGGTAGATAGAGGAAATTCGGTAATAATTGCACCCTTTTCAACAATACGTCTGGCAAGATTTGTATTTTCTGAAGGGTAAATCCTATCCAGCCCACACCCTAAAACTGCGATAGTCATCCCTTCTGCTTCCAGAGCTCCCAGATGAGCATTGGTATCAATACCTCTGGCTAATCCGCTAATTACAATATAGCCGGATTTAGCTATCTCTCCAGCCATATCCCGGGCCACCTTTCGTCCATAATAAGTAGCCTTTCTGGAACCAACCATAGCTAAACCTTTTGCTTCTTTCATAATATTTACAAAATTTCCTTGATAATAAATAACCGGCGGCGGGCTGTAAATATTTTTTAATAGAACGGGATACCCTTCTTCTTTGATAGTTACAACTTTAATATTCCTCTTCTGGAGTGAGTCCCATTCCTCATCAGGGTCAATCTGTTTTCTTTCCTGTTCTATTTTAGCCATGGTTTCTTCTCTGATATGCAGCAAATTCATCATATCAGTATTTTTCATATCATAATTCCAGGCTTCTTCCAGAGAAGAAAAATGCCGGTACAGTTTTGCAAAACGTACCGGGCCTATTTCTTTTACTCTGTTCCAGGCTAACCAGTATTTTAGTTCTTCTTTTTCCATTTGGGTTACCTTTTAAAATTATTAAACCTTTTAATACAGCCCCTTGCTTACCAGAATATTGATCTTCCCATCAATAGTCTTATTTTCTCCTGCGACAGGAGTCTGGGCTATAATCCTACCTTCGGGCAACTTTTGATGCAGGGTATAGGCTATTTCACCGATTTGGTAGCCATATTCTAAAAGCAAAGCTTCTGCCTCAGCAATGGTCTTACCAACCAGTTCAGGAATTTGTCTATAAACACCGGCTGTTCTAATTTCCACTTCTACGGTACGGTTCTTTTTTAATCCGGTTCCGGCCGGCGGTTTTTGGGCAATCACTATATATTGTTCCCCTTGTTGAAAGATACTATCATCGATTGTCAGCATTTTAAAACCTGTTTTATACAAGACCTGTCGGGCAGCATCCAATTCCATATCAACAACTGAAGGAACTTTAACAACGGGAACAGCAAAGATAGTCTGATAGGTGAGAAATGCACCATATCCTCCCAAAAGCACTGCTCCAATGCCGAATATAATGATAGACAAGATACGGATAAATATATCGGTTAGTCTTACTTCAGTTTTAGCCATAGTGTTTTCTTTCAGTTATCTTTCTTCAACTTTACCATATAAAATCCATCAATATTAGTACCGGAATATCCCGGGATTAGTTGAATTGCTTCTTTAATCTTTGTTTTAAATCTTACTATACCTTTTTTGTGAACAAAGCTCGAGCTGTCCTGAATGGTAAAATTGGGATGTTTTTCAATAAATTTTACAATCACATCATCATTCTCTTCTTTTTCCATACTACAGGTAGAATAGAGTAATTCTCCTCCTGGTTTCAAGTAAAGCGCAGCTGTGTCGAGCAGCTCTATCTGTATCTGGTTTAATTCATTGAAATGTTTTATACTCCAGTTTTTCCATTTTAAATCTGGTTTTTTTCTGATTACTCCTGTTCCCGAGCAGGGAGCATCAACTAATATTCTATCAGCTTTTCCCAGATATTCCTTATTTAATTTCCGAGAATCCATCAAAACTGGAGAAATGTTTTCAATACCAAGCCTTCTGGATTCTGCCATAACCATTTCCAATCTTCTCTGATTTATCTCAAAAGCAATAACTTCACCTGTATTTTGTAATATCTGAGATATATGAGCAGTCTTTCCACCCGGGCCGCTGCACATATCAATTATTGTATCACCGGGAACAGGACCTAAAAATTCTGTTGCCAGCATTGAGCTTTCATCCTGAATAGAAAATAAACCTTTCTGAAAGAGTGGGGTTTGAGCAATATTAGAATAATCTTCAACAGTAATGGCAACATCGGGAAGGTACTGACTTTCCTGAAAAGATATCTTTAGCCGGGATAGTTCTTTCTGGAATTGTGGCATGTTTGTTCTCAAAGAATTAATCCGCAAAGTAAGATTTGGTTTAATATTGCTGGCTTCACAGATTCTAATACACATCTCCAAACCAAATCGATTAATCCATCTTTCTACCAACCATTCTGGAAAAGAATAATAAACAGAAACATGTTTTACCGGTTCTTCCCCTATGTCAGGCCAGCTGATGGGGACAGATTGCCGAATAACATTTCTTAAAACAGCATTTACCATACTGGAATATGCGGGATAGGGACTTTCTTTAGCCAGCTCAACCGATTCATTGACTATGGCATAATCCGGTATTTTCTCCAAATAGAGAACCTGATAAAAACCCATTCTCAGTATATTTTGAACCGTAAGGGGCAATTTCTTTTTCTTACTAAACAGAAATTGGTATATAATCCAATCCAATCTTTTTTTAAAGCGGATTACTCCATAGCTTATTTCCTGTATTAAAGATTTATCTAAATCACCTGGTTTATATTTTTTAAAAAAAGAGGGGAGTAAGATATTTAGATAAGAATTCTGATTCTCTACCCTATCCAAAACTTCTAATATTATTTTCCTGTTCTTATATAAGCTCACGATGTTTACCTTTTATTTTATACTCATAGCGGTATTGAAAATCATTAAATATTTTTTTGGTTATCGATATAAATTATTATAATTGCTTTTCATGAGATAGAATCTTTAATTAAATGTGTCACCAACTTTAATGTGGTAACCATTAATAAATGCAGAGGCATCCATTTCTTTGGAACCTGCCGGAATCAGCTTTTTAATTGCAACGAGTCTTCTATCTCCGGCTAATACCATTATAGCAATTCTGCTGAGCTCAACTATGGTACCTGGTTTTTGACTGGAATAATCAACACTTTTATCTGAGTTTTTTACCATACTTGCTTCACTTATTTTAATTCTTCTGCCTTTAAATTCAGTAAAAGAACCGGGTAAGCAGGCAAGTCCTCTCACCAGATTGATAATGTCAATGGCTTTTTGATTCCAATCTATACAGCAATCATCTTTGCATATCTTTCTAGCATAAAAATATTTTTCTTTCTGTTGGGGAAATCTTTTATATTCTCCGCTTTCTATAGATGATAATACCTCTTCCAACAAATTAGCACTTTCGGCAGCCAATCTTAAGCTCAAATGTTCAAAATTCTCTTCAGGTAGTATACTGATTTTTTTCTGAAGAATTATATCCCCTGCATCAATCTTTTCGTTCATAAATAAAAAAGTAATTCCCGTCTCCTCTTCTCCTTTAATAAGTGTCCAGTTAATCGGGGCAGGGCCTTTGTATTTAGGCAGAAGAGATGGGTGAATATTCAAACAGCCCAGAATTGGTATTTCGAGTATTTTCCCGGATAGTATTTGGCCGTAGGCAACCAGTATTATTAAATCAGGCTGTAATCTCTTAATCTCCTGAATGGCACTATCTGTGTTGATATTTTCCGGTTGAAATAAAAATAAACCGGCCTGAGAAGCCTTTATTTTTATAGGAGAGGATAAAACCTTTTTTCCCCTTCCACCAGGTTTATCCGGTTGGGTAACAACCGCTACAATATTCTTCTTTAAACTAATTAATCGCTCTAATATGGGTACACCAAAAGATGATGTGCCGATAAAGATAATTCTCACAATAGCATCACCTCAACTTTTTAGCACTTATTCAATATTTTTTAACTGCTCTTTTAACATTATTCTTTTTGCAGGACTCAATCTGTCTACAAAGAGGTAACCATCGAGGTGGTCAATTTCATGCTGTAATGCAACAGCTAAAAAACCTTCCTGGGTAATCTGAAACTTATTTCCATCTAATCCCATAGCCTCAACTGTAACTTTGGACGACCTCCGTACAGGCGAATACACGCCCGGCACACTGAGACAACCTTCCTCTTCTTCTGACTTCCCTTCCCGTTTGATGATAACGGGGTTAATCAATACTACAACATCTTCTTCTTCTGTATCTATTATAATTATACGTTTAGAGACACCCACCTGAGGAGCTGCCAGGCCTACACCTCCTTCAACATACATGGTTTCAATCATGTTGTCGACCAATTCTTTGATTTCTTTATCAACTTTCTTAACAGGTAAGGCTTTTTCCCTTAAAATAGGGGAGCCGTATTTTTGTAATTTTAAAACAGCCATTCCTTCTCCTCCTATCACACTAATATAATTTTGTGGGTTCGACATCAACTATTAATTTTACCTGATTTCTTTGAAATTTTAAAACAAAGGGGAACAATATCTCTTTTATCTTCTCAAAATTATCTTTTTCATTTTTTACTCTAATCAAAAAACTAACCTTGCTCTCCCCTTTATCTTTAACTACAAGCGGATGAAGGTCATTTAAAAAAATATCTTTTGCTATAGCTTCCCGGCTGCTAAATTTTTTAATAAATTCTCTAAACTCCTGGATACTGCTTTTTATATGTTCTTCACTAACTCCAGAAAAATCAATCTTTATTATCCTGGTAAAGGGGGGATATTCCAACTCTTTTCTAAGCATTATCTCTCTCTGATAGAATAAGGGGTAATTAAGCTCTTTTACGGCTTGCAGGCTGTGATGTTCGGGAAGACAGGTCTGAATTAATAAAATCTTAGGGGCTTTTTCTTCTATGAGTTGCAAAGCTATCTGGTAAACAAATTGAAAGGCATCTTCTGCAGAACGATAATCGGGGATATTGAGAAGGTGGTCAATCAAAATAAAACCTATTAACCCCACCGCATGATAGTTTAGCCTCTTAAATAATAATTGAGTAGCAATTAATATATTTATTTCTCCCTCTTTAAATTTCCTGAGCAATTGTTGCTGAATCCTTGGATTGGGAGCAACATCTTTATCAAAACGTTGAATAGCCGCTCTGGGGAACATTCGCCGGGTTATTTCTTCTACATATTGGGTCCCAAAACCCATCGGTTTAAGAGCTTTTTCTCTACATTTGGGACAATATCTGCTATAGGGTATCCTTTTTCCGCATTTATTGCAGACTTGAATACCTTTCTTTTCTATCTCTTGATAAGACAACAGTGAATTACAGACCGGGCATTTTATTACCTGCCCGCAGTGTCCGCAGTAGATATAGCTGGCAAAACCACGCCTCTTATGAAATAACACCACACCTTTCTTCTCCCTGAGGCATTGAGCAATCTCTTGCTGTAATCGGAAACTAATAACTCTTTGAAACGATTTTTCTTTTTCTAAATCTACCAGCAATGTTTGCAGCAATTTTTTTTCTTTACTATCAGAAGTGGCCTCTTTAGTTTTTAAATAAAAGTTGTTATTTAACCCTTGCCAGTAACTTTCTATTGAAGGGGTGCCGGAAGCTAAAATTACTTGAGCTGATTCTAACAAACCCCTCTTTTCAGCAACTTCACGAGCATGATAACGGGGAGTTCTTTCCTCCTTGTATAAAGTAGAGTTTTCCTGTTCCACTATTATCAGACCAAGATTAGAAAAAGGCAGGAAAATACTGGACCTGGTACCAATAACTACCTTAAGAGCTTCATTTTGTACCATAATATAGCGGAGATACTTTTCAGTCTGACTTACATTTTTGTCAAAGATAGCTAAAGATTCGCCCAATTTTTTAGTCAATTTTCCTTTCAACTCTTTATAGCTATACTGCTCGGGGAGCAGGAGTAATACCTGCTTTCCCTCTTCAATAGTTTCCATAATCAAATGTATGTAATAAAGGTCTCTTTCTCTATAACTATGGTATTGAAAGAGTACCGGTTTATACTTTTTTTCGGTTATCGGCACAGATTGTGATGGAAAAAGATTATATTGGTTATCTTCAATTGTAATATTATTTTCTGAGCTTTGTTTTTTATAAATATTTCTTTCTCTTTGTGAAATTGCACCAGCCATGCTTCCATTGTTCAAAAAGTCTGTTATTTTTTTTGCGGAAACCCGATGGGGTATGATTGAGGAGACTATAATCCCTTTAGGGCACAGGTAGTATTTAGCCATCCAATCGGCTAATAAAAGGATTTCTTGAGATAAAATGGGGACAGGGTCCAGGACCTCTTCAATCTCTTTTAAATCCTGCAATTCCGTACTTTCAATTATATTTACAACAATTCCAACTTTTTTACTATTTCGAAAGGGAATTATTACCCTTTTACCTACTTCAACCGCCTTTTTTAAAGGCAGAGGAATGAGATAATAAAAACCATGGTTCAGATT
>JAQVGY010000039.1 GCA_028696495.1 Atribacterota bacterium | reverse complement strand
ACATAAGTCGGCTCACTGAGAGAGGTGACCTTGCTGGTTTCAACACAACCTCCCTGGTCTATAGCCACATCGATTATGACCGAACGTTTGGGCATTTTTTTGACCATCTCTTCAGTAACGACTTTTGGTGCAGGAGCACCAGGTATTAGCGCTGCACCGATTAAGCCATCAGCGTCTTTTAATTCTTCCTCAACATTAAATTGATTGGAAACAATGGTAATTACATTCTTAGGCATTATATCATCAAGGTACTTAAGGCGTTCTAAATTAACATCAAAAATAATAACATTAGCCCCAATGCCAGCAGCAACCTTTGCTGCATTGGTACCAACGTTTCCACCACCAATAACCACAACTTTAGCCGGTTTTACCCCGGGAACGCCACCCAATAAAACTCCTCGTCCACCACGCGGCATAGATAGATAATGAGCAACTAAATGACCTGCAGTTTTGCCTGCTACCTCACTCATCGGTGCCAGGAGGGGAAGAACTCCATCATCAGTCTCCACAGTTTCGTAGGCAATGGAGATACACTTTCTATCTAACATTGCCTGGGTGAGTTCTCGAGAGGAGGCAAAATGAAAATAAGTAAATACAATCTGGCCTTCTTTAATAAATTCATATTCCGAAGGCAGAGGTTCTTTTACTTTTATTATCATATCAGCTTTTTGGAAAATTTCCGCAGGCTCTTCTAAAATAATTGCACCGGAATCTGAATATTCCTGGTCAGTTATACCACTTCCCAGACCGGCTGCTTTTTCAACCAATACCTGATGACCATTTTTTACAAAGGCAGTTACCCCTGCAGGTGTTATAGCTACACGGTTTTCTTTATCTTTAATTTCTTTGGGAACACCGATAATCATGATTTAAAATCTCCTCATTATATATTAGTGAGAAGGGCAGTATTTTAAACAATTTTATTACTGCCCTTCAGAAAGGTTTTATTTTAGAAGTTCAGGATTGGAGACATATGCTTCTACCTCTTTGGCTAATACACCACTCAAGAAGATTAATCCCACTAAATTGGGAATAGCCATCAATCCATTAAGGGTGTCAGTGAGCAACCAGACAAAGGGCACTTCCACTACAGAACCTAAAAAAGCTAAAATGATAAAAATCCAGGCATAAGGCATAGTTATAGAAGGGCCTAAAATGAAACGACCACAGGTCTGACCATAATAACACCAGGTGATAACTGTTGAATAGCCGAATAGAAATGAGCCCAGCGCCACAATAGGTCCACCAAAACCCTTCAGAACTTGAGAGAAAGCATGTGCGGTAAGGGCAGTACTGGTGAGCCCGGTACCTAAAGAATTGGTAATAACAATAGTTATTGCAGTTATAGAACAGACAATCAGGGTATCAATAGTAACTTCAACCGTACCCATCATTCCCTGGCGAACCGGGTGTTTAGTCTTAGCTACAGCATGTGCCATACTGGCACTTCCCAGACCGGCTTCATTGGAAAATATCCCTCTGGCTACACCATAGCGCATTGCCTGAGCTACAGTTGCACCGGCAAAACCACCAAAGGCAGCTCTACCGGTAAAGGCAGACCTGAATATTTCACCAATTGCCCAGGGAAGCATATCGATTTTGGCAATGATGACTATTAAACCGCCAACTATATAGAAGATAGCCATGAAGGGTACCAGTAATTCGGTAACTTCTCCAATACGTCTAATTCCGCCGATTACCACCAGCCAGATTAAAATGGTTAGAACAACACCTGTAATCCACATTGGAATGTTAAAAACGCTTAGGCCTACCAAAGCCATAGAGTTAGTTTGAACCATACAGCCGATACCAAAGGCAGCTAACGCCCCAAATAGAGCAAAAATCCAACCCAGCCATTTCTGGTGCAAACCATTGGTAATATAGTACATGGAGCCTCCCACATAAACACCGTCTTTATCTTTGATACGGTATTTTACTCCCAGAGTGGCTTCACCTAATTTAGTAGCCATTCCGAATAAGGCTGTAATCCACATCCATACTGCTGCACCTGGACCACCGGCAGCTATAGCAGTAGCTACACCGGCTATGTTACCATTTCCTACCGTAGCGGAGAGAGCCGAACACAGGGATTGGAAGGGAGTTATTTCTCCTTCTCCCAGCATATCCTTGTCTTTTTTAAAACATCCTTCGAATGTGACTTTCCAGGCGTGGCCAATCTTAGTAAATTGCACCCCTTTTATTCGAATAGTCAACAATATTCCCGTACCAACCAGTAAAACCATCATGGGGGGTCCCCAGGCAAAAGCATTGATTTTATCGAGCAATTCCATTATCGCAGTCATTTCAAAAAACCTCCTTAATCCTCTATAAAATTATAAATTTTCATTTTGTCAAGTAAAATAATCATAAAATGTATTAATTTTATAAACATTTTTAAAGCAAAAAATAGAAAAAATTTATTCCTTTTATTTCAATGAATATTTTATATTCTTTATCTCACCTCCCAATAATAATTATAAGCAATATATATTTTTATAAATTCACCTCCTTATCTGTCTTTTCTAATTTTCAACATATTATCTTTTATTAAATGGGGCAAGAAAGGGCATATCCACGACTTCTGCTTCAATATTTTTATCTCTAATCAAAATATTTACCTTAGTACCTTTTTCAGTAAAAGGAATATCCAGGTAAGCCATTGCATAAACTTTCTTCAAAGTCGGACAATAATTACCAGAGGTAATGTAACCTATTTTTTTATTATCAGAAAGTATTTCCATCCCATGGCGAGGTATACCGCCCTGGGGTACAAAAAGTCCGGTCAATTTTCGTTTGAGTCCATCCTGATGAACTTTTAGCAAAGCATCTTTCCCTATAAAATCTTCCTTGTTCAGTTTAACTGTCCACCCCTGACCACTTTCCAGAGGATTTACGGTCTCATCAATATCATTACCATATAGCCAGTAACAAACTTCAAACCTGGTGGTATCTCTGGCTCCTAAGCCACATGGCTTTATGCCATATTTTTCACCTTCCTGAAGAGAATTACGCCAGATATCTACTATGTCTTCAGCATTGAGGGTATATATTTCAAAACCATCTTCTCCAGTGTAACCGGTACGTGATATTAAGACATCCTTTCCAAACATCTTGCCATACACAAACTTAAATCTTTTTAAATCTGCTAAGGAAATCTCACCTTGAAAGAAAGGATTTAATAATTTTTCGGTCAAAGGACCCTGAACAGCTGCTGCTCCGTATTCATCACTTTTATTAAATACTTCAATATCAAAATCACCAATATGTTCTTTTATCCATTGTTCGTCTTTCTGGGAATAATTAGGTGAGGCATTAACTATTAAGAGTATAAAACTGTTGCTAATCTTGTATACAAAAAGGTCATCAACCTGACCGCCATGGGGGTAACACATTGGAGAATATTTAATAGAGTCATCTTTCATATCAGAAATCTGGTTAGTTAACAGATAGTCTGCAAAGGGAATGGCTTCAGGTCCTTTAATCTCTATCTGGCCCATATGTGATATATCAAAAATACCTATCTTTTCTCTTACTGCCAGATGTTCATCGATGATACCACTATATTGGACCGGCATGTCAAATCCATCAAAAGGAATCATTCGTCCTTTGAGACGAATGTGTTCCTCATGCAGTGGAGTCCTTGTTAAATTATTATCACTCATCTTGTACCTCCAAATAATTTTTATTAAAAATTAATATCTTTTTCTTGATAATTTAGCTCATCTTTTAGTCTTAATTCATCATCATAAGTTAAAATCGGTCTTCTAACAGCCATGGCATCATCGGTCCTGGTAATAGGGGTACGACGGGGGGCAGATGTTAAGAGTTCGGGATTTTCTTTTGCTTCTTTAGAAATGGCAATCATGGTATTAATGAAATCATCCAAAACTTCTTTACCTTCTGACTCAGGTGGCTCAATCATAATAGTCTCATCGGCATATGGTTCAAAATGAGGGAAATAAATTGTCGGCGGATGAAAACCATAATCCATCAATCTTTTGGCAATATCCAGAGTTTTTATTCCATATTTTTTATACTCACGACCTGTTAAAGTACATTCATGGCCACAATATCTATCATAGGCTGGTTTGTAGTATTCTTTTAGTTTTGCTAAAACATAGTTAGCATTGATGATACTTGCTTTGGAACACTCATAAAGGCCTTCTGGACCGAGAGAGAGAATCCAGGCAAAGGTCTTTACTAATACTGAAAAATTGCCCCAAAAACTACGAATCATACCAATGCTCTTTTCACCGACATCTTTAAAGTAATATTTTCCTGAACTTTCTTCCAGAGCAACGACTGGAGTTGGCAGGTAGGGAATGAGTCTACTTTTTACTCCCACAACACCTGACCCCGGGCCACCGCCGCCATGTGGTGTTGAAAATGTTTTATGCAGATTCAGATGTACCACATCAAACCCGGCATCTCCTGGTCGGATAATACCCAGGGATGCATTAAGGTTAGCTCCATCATAATAAAGCAAACCACCCTTATCATGGATGATTTTTTGAATAGATTCTATTCCTTCATCATATAGTCCGACTGTATTTGGATTGGTCAACATTAGTCCCACTGTTTCACCATCCATAGCATGAGACAGGGATTCCAGGTCAACAGTTCCATTTTCATTTGATTTTATTTCTACAACTTCAAATTCTGCCATCGCAGCTGAAGCCGGGTTGGTACCATGTGCAGAATCAGGAATTAACATTTTATGCCTCTTTTCACCATGGTCCAAAAAATACTTCCGCATAATTAAGACGCCAGTCAATTCACCATGTGCACCAGAGGCAGGTGCCATGGTATATTTATCCATTCCTGTTATTTCGCATAACAGTTTATCAAGCCTGTAAATTAGTTCAAGGCTGCCTTGGGCCATATCGGGGAAGGAAAGGGGATGAGCATAAGAAAAATTGGCAAGACCAGCCATTTTTTCATTAATTCTGGGATTATATTTCATAGTACAGGAACCCAGCGGGTATAACCCATCATCCACTCCATAATTAAATTTTGATAGTTTAGTAAAATGTCTTATTACATCTACTTCGGAAACCTCTGTCAGTTGTTTTTTATTTTTTTCAAGATACTTTATGGGAATAGATTCCTCTAATTTGATATCATCAAATAAATCTGTAGGCTTAGAAAAACCAATTCTACCTGGAAAGCTCTTTTCAAAAATTAATTTCATTTTGCGCCTCCTTATTGTGATAGAAGATTAGAAATTTTGTTAAGTTCATCTCTGGAAAATATCTCTGTAACTGCAAAAAGCAAGCTCTGTCTAAATTTTTCTTCAGGATAAAACTGCCAGACGGACAATGGTGGTATAAAGTTGTTTTCTATCAGCCGTTTTCGCAGCTCCTCAATATTTCCCTGGTAATTAATTAAAAATTCATTAAAGTAAGGATAAGGAAACGGGTTGGTAAATTTTCCAGATTTTAATAATTCTTTCTCCAAGTAGTGTGCCTTTTTAAAATTGAGGAGTGAATATTGATATAAGCCTTCTGTCCCCAAAAGAGAAAGGTATATATTGCCAGCCATAACATTTAAGTTGTGGTTTGTACAGATATTTGAAGTAGCTTTTTCTCTTCTGATATCCTGTTCACGTGCTCGCAAAGTCATAACAAAAACTCTTTTACCATCTCTATCTTTTGTTTCACCTACAATCCTTCCCGGCAATTGCCTGACATACTCTTTTTTGGTAGCTAAAAAAGCATTATGGGGACCACCAAAGCTTAAATCTAACCCAAAAGATTGGGTGTTACCAGCAACAATATCTACATTCATATTTCCGGGGGATTTTAAAAGACCCAGGGACATGGCTTCTACTATTACCTGAATAAACAAAGCATCGTTCTGATGAGTTATTTCAACAATCTCCTGAATATCTTCAACACCGCCCAGAAAATTAGGGCTTTGAACAACTATGGCAGCTGTATTATTATCTAAAGATTGTTTCAGCATATCGGCAGATGTTGCACCATCTTGCAAGGGTAATTCTACAATTTCGATATTGTGAGGTTCTACATAGGTCTTTATTGTTTCTCGATAATGAGGATGGAGTAATGGAGATATTATAATTTTTTCTTTGTGTGTCAGTCTAATAGACATTAATACTGCTTCAGCTGTGGCAGAAGCTCCATCAAAAATAGATGGGATAACCACTTCCATTTTGGTTAAACGAGAAATATGGCTCTGAAACTCGAAAATGGCTTGCAATGTTCCCTGGCTTAATTCAGGTTGGTAGGGAGTATAGCAGGTCCAAAATTCTTCTCTCTGCAGAAGAGCCTTTTCAGCTTCTGGTATGAAATGCCGGTAAGCACCTGCTCCAATCAGTGGTTTCATTCTATAAAAATCAATGTTTTTTTGAGCAATACTCGCAATATTTTCTTCCAATTCATTTTCGGGAAGGGCTGGGGGGAGATTCAGTTTTTTCTTTAACCTTACATTTTCAGGAATGCTGGTTAATAATTCTTCAAATGAAGATACACCAATTTCCTTCAGCATCTCTTTTTGCTGTTCTGAAGTTGAGGGAATATATCTCAACTTAGTTCACCTCTTTTCTTTATTATTTTCGGTAATCACCATAGTCAGAAGCATTCATAAGCTCTTTTGTTTCCTCAGGTTTACTCATTTTTATCTTCGCAAACCACCCTTTACCATAGGGATCTCCATTGATATGTGATGGCTCGTCAATTATAGTATGATTTGCTTCAATCACTTCACCGCTAATTGGTGAATAAACTTCTGCGACTGCCTTAACAGATTCTACAGTAGTAATTATATCTCCCTGATTAACTATGGTGCCTTTTTTGATTTCTTCTACATAGACAATATCTCCCAATTGATCCTGTGCATAGTCAGAAATACCGATAGTTCCTAAATCATCTTCTACTTTTACCCATTCATCATTTTTAGTGTAAAATAATCCTTCCAAAACTTTATTAGACATAGTATTTACCTCCAGAATTTTTTTATTTTTATTTTAAAATAATCCAACAGTTTTACCATCTTTATCAATATCCACTCTGGTAGCCGCAGGTACCGATGGTAGACCGGGCATGGTCATCATTGTTCCCAATAGTGGATACAAAAAGCCTGCTCCTACTGAAGCTCTTATATCTCTTATGGGTATCTTATAATTTTTTGGTCTACCTTTAAGAGAAGGGTCATGTGACAGGGATAGATGTGTCTTAGCCATACAGATGGGGAGATTACCGAAACCGACAGATTCAAATAACCTGATATTTCTTTCTGCCTGATCCATATAAGTTACTCCATCGGCACCATATATTTTTGTAGCAATTGTCTCAATCTTCTCCTTAATACTGGCCTCCAGGGGATAAAGGTAATGAAAACTATTCTCTTTTTCAGTAGCCTCGATTACTGCTTCGGCTAATTTAATACATCCCTCACCACCTTTAGCCCAGCCTTCATGTGTCACAACAGCTCCAGCTCCAGCCTTAAGCCCTTTTTCCATAATCAATTCTATCTCGGCGGGTGTATCAGTAGGAAATCTATTTATTACCACAACCGGGCTAATTCCATGTAATAAAGCAATTTTGATATGTTGCTCTAAATTTTCACATCCTTTTTCTACAGAGGG
>JAQVGY010000038.1 GCA_028696495.1 Atribacterota bacterium | reverse complement strand
CCCTTCCTGAAGGGCAAATAAGATAGTAACAGAGAAAGGGGGAGTTGTCAAGAAAATATTTTTAATTTTTTCTCGATATATTTTACTAAAATATTATTGTGGTTGAAAACATTTTTCAGTTCAGGACAGAAGCCGATTAATCTTAGAATTAATGGATACAGGGCTTCAATTTTTTACTTTCCGGAACTTCTTATATCTGGTAATTACCAGCCTCTTACCGACATCTTTTCTTCATCAGGGATTTTATCTATTGAAATCCCTTTCATTGCCTCACCCAATCCCTCTGACACTCTGGCTATAATCTCAGGGTCATTGTAATGGGCAGTCGCCTCAACAATTGCTTTTGCCCTCTTTTCAGGGTCATCAGATTTAAATATACCTGAGCCAACAAATACACCATCACAACCTAATTGCATCATCAATGCTGCATCTGCCGGTGTAGCAATACCACCTGCTGCAAAATTAACAACCGGCAATCTCCCTGAAGATGCGACTTCCACAAGTAAATCAAAAGGGGCACCATACTCTTTTGCCTTAACAATCAACTCTTCTTTGCCCAACCCCTTTAATGCCCTGATCTCTTCATTCATACAACGCATATGTCTTACTGCTTCTACGATATTCCCGGTACCGGGTTCCCCTTTTGTCCTTATCATGGCAGCACCCTCTGCAATTCTCCTTAAAGCTTCTCCTAAATTTCTGGCACCACAGACAAAGGGTACTTTAAAATTATATTTATTGATATGGTATTTTTCATCTGCCGGGGTAAGAACTTCACTCTCATCAATATAGTCAACTTCCAGGGCTTCCAATACCTGTGCTTCCACAAAATGACCAATTCTAACCTTTGCCATAACCGGTATATTGACAGTATCCATAATTTCTTTAATTTTAACAGGGTCTGCCATACGTGCTACACCACCGGCAGCACGAATATCAGCCGGGACTCTCTCCAGTGCCATCACCGCAACTGCACCAGCTTTTTCTGCAATTTTAGCCTGCTCTGCAGTGACTACATCCATAATTACTCCACCCTTAAACTTTTGGGCGAAATCCCTCTTAGTCTTTTCAGTAGCTTTATCCACCACTCTTCAATCCTCCTGGTCTTCTTTTTTTGTAACAAACTCAATCCACGTACTCTACTAATCTTATTATATAATACTTGTAAACCCCATTTCAAGAAAATATAGATTTTATAGAATATAAGACTGCTCCAATCAATATAAATATAAATAAGAGATTAGAGCAGTCTATTTTTCTAAACAATTATTCTTCTTCCCTGAACAGGCAAGAAAAATACTCTACTTACATGTTCACCTTTTTCTGTTTTCTAACTAAATTATTTCTCACCACTGAGAGCAAGTAATCTTTCCCAGTTATCATCAATATCTTGTTGAATCTCTTTGACAATTGATTCATTCTCTGGAGTAAGAAGATGTTTATATCTTCCCTGTGGTTTCATCCATTCAGTGATGGGAAGTCTTTCCCTTGGTTTGTAGTTAATTTTCCATTTACCATTCTCTACTTCATACAATGGCCAGAAGTTTGTTTGAACAGCAAGTTTTGATATCTTAATAGTATCCTCTAAGGGGAAGCGCCAGCCCCTGTGACATGGTGATAGAACATTTAAAAAGGCTGGGCCTTTAGTATAGAAAGCTTTATGTGCTTTATCTATCAAGTCATTCCAGCGCCATATCGAAGCCTGTGCTGCATAAGGGATATTATGAGCTGCAATAATACCGGTTAAATCTTTCCGATATTGTGTTTTACCTGGAATTACTTCACCAACAGGTGTGGTAGTTGTCCACACTCCTCGAGGTGTAGCACTGGAACGTTGAATTCCAGTATTCATGTATGCTTCATTATCATAACAAACATAGACAAAATCATGGCCTCTCTCTAAAGCACCGGATAGAGACTGTAACCCTATATCATAGGTGCCGCCATCTCCTCCAAAGGCAATAAATTTTATCTCTTTATCAATCTTTCCCTGCTTTTTAAGTGACTGATACATTGTCTCAACACCGCTGATAGTAGCTGCTGCATTTTCAAAAGCATTATGTATAAATGGTGAACGCCAGCTGGTAAAGGGATATATAGTAGTTGCTACCTCCAGACAACCGGTGGCACTGGCTACTACGACCGGGTCATCACTGGCTGCTAATATTTGTCTGACGGCAATAGAAGCACCACAACCGGCACATAAACGATGTCCCGGGCTTAAGACTTCTTGTTTTTTGATTAATTCTTTTAAATTTGCCATTTTAATCTCACCTCCTATTCCCTTACTCCAAGATATTGTACTCTCTCTTTTACCTTACCAGATTTCACAATCTCGTCTAATTGCTCATAAACCCCTCTGATATCCTGTTCATTGATATCTCGTCCGCCCAAACCAAAAATAATATTAATATTTTCTGGTATTTTTCCAAATTCCACCATTGCTGACCTGAACTCAGTGAAGAGAGGTCCGCCAAAGCCGCCAAAGGAAACAGAGCGATCAAGAATGGCAATGGCTTTTAGATGTGATAGTGCTTGAGCAATTTCCATATAAGGAAATGGTCTGAATACTCTTGGTTTTAAAAGGCCAACTTTTTTGCCTTTATCTCTTAATTCATCAACAACCGCCTTGGCAGTTCCGGCTGCAGATGATAGAACAACTATCGCAGTCTCGGCATCTTCTAAATGATAAGATTCAAATAGACCATATTCTCTATTTGATATCTCTTTAAATTCCTTGGCGACTTCCAGTATAATCGGTTTAGAATTCTTTATATCTTCAGCCTGCTGGCGTTTGTGTTCAAAATAGTAATCATGCAGATCCAGAGGGCCAAAGGTTAGTGGTTTTTCAACATCAAGCAAGGGATAATTGGGTTGATATTCACCAATAAAATTACGCACAACTACATCATCCAATAAATCAACTCTTTCGATACCATGTGAGATGATAAATCCATCAAACATGACCATAACGGGCAATCTAACCTTCATATCTTCTGCAATGCGAACCGCCTGTATAATGTTATCATAGGCTTCCTGTGCATTTTCAGAATAAATTTGTATCCATCCTGCATCTCTTGCTGCCATAGTATCACTATGGTCACAATGTATATTGATAGGTCCTGATAATGCCCTGTTAACTACCGGCATCACAATGGGTAATTTACTGGAGGCTGCAATAAATAGAATCTCAAACATCAGAGCCAAACCATTGGCAGAAGTAGCTGTCATAACTCTGCCACCGGCAGCAGCTGCCCCAACACAGGCACTCATGGCACTATGTTCACTCTCTACAGTAATTAAATCAGTATTGACCACTCCGTCTGCCACAAATTCAGAAAAGTTTTGGACTAACTCAGTCTGTGGGGTAATAGGATAAGCTGCAACTACATCAGGATTAATCTGTTTAAAAGCATAAGAAGCTGCCTCATTTCCAGTAATTGCTACTGTCTTAACACTCATTCTTATACTCCCTCCTTTTCTCGAAATTCATTCTCATCTCTCATTTCAATAGCTTTTGTGGGACATTCAGCTGCACAAATACCGCAACCTTTACAATGTTTGTAATCAAAGCCGATCATCTTGCCATCTTCTACTAAAATTGAAGAATCTGGACAATAGATCCAGCAAATCATGCAATGGGTACATTTTTGTTCATCTCTGACCGGCCTTTGAGAACGCCAGGAACCAGTATCATATTGTTCCGCACTCCCTGCCTCAAGAATCAAGCCACCTTTAGGAATTTCTCTCCATCCCTTTTTTCTAACGGCACTCATTCTCCCCTCACCTCCTGATATGCTCTTTCTATTGCTTTCACATTTCCATCAATAACTTTTTGGACAAACTTACCGGCAAATTGATTTTTAATATCATTTATCACATTCTCCAAATCCAACAACCCCGTGGCTTTAATTAAGGCTCCAATCATAGGAGTATTTGGTAAGGGACGCCCCAGCTCCTCCAGAGCAATTTTGCTGGCATCAATAGTAAAGATTTTTCTGCCCTTTAAATTAAGTTTTTTTCTAATTTGGGTAGGTTCTTCACTGGTATTCACCACTATTGTGCCCTCATCTGGTAATCCTTCTGTAATATCAACTGTGCCTATCAGAGTTGGATCAAGTACCACTACCATATCCGGGTTAGTCACATGGCTGTGAATTTTAATTGGTTCATCACTTATCCTGGTAAAAGATTGAATTGGTGCACCCATCCTTTCTGGTCCAAATTCAGGAAAGGCCTGGATGTATTTGTCTTCTGCCATTGCAGAAGTAGCAAGTAACTTTGAAGCAGTAACAGCACCCTGTCCACCTCTGCCATGCCATCTAACTTCAGTAATTTTTTTCATGATATGAAATGCCTCCCTTTATAATTTATCATACTACCTTTCATTTTTAAAAATTTGCCTCCCTAACAAGGCTTGAGCCAGGGTTACCTCATCGGCATATTCTAAATCACCCCCTATAGGTATTCCATAAGCAATTCTCGTTATCTTTATATTTAAAGGTTTAAGCAATCTGGCAATATATGAAGCGGTCACTTCTCCTTCTATATTTGGATTAGTTGCCAAAATGACTTCCTTTATGTTCTCTTTTTTTAAGCGAGAAATGAGCTGTTCTATAGTCAGATGATCCGGTTCTACCCCATCCAGTGGTGAAATAGCCCCCTGTAAAACGTGGTATAATCCCTTGTATCCCCCGGTCTTCTCTACTGCCATTAAATCCCTTGCTGTTTCTACTACACAAATTGTATCTCTCTGCCTGGTATTATCCCGGCAGATATCACAGGTTTCCTGTTCAGTAAGATTATAGCAAATCTGGCATCTTCTAATCTGCTCTTTGGCATTGATAATAGATTGTGCAAGTATTCCTGCCTCTTCGCGGGAAGTATTCAGAATATAGAGGGCTAATCTCTGAGCAGTCTTGGGGCCAATGCCGGGTAGCTTTGATAGCTCTTCAATCAAAATTGCCAACGGCTTAGCATACTGGTAACTCATCTTTTATTAACCCTTAAAATAATCCTGGCAGGTTTATTCCACCAGTCAATTTCATCATCTCTTCATTTAACATCTCTTTGGATTGCCTGATTCCCTCATTAACAGCTGCCAGTACTAAATCTTCCAGCATCTCTTTATCTTCAGGATCAATAATGTCTGGCTCAATATGAATCTCTTTAATCTCCTGCTGCCCATTTATTACTAATTCTACCATGCCCCCTCCGGAGGTAACTTTTATCTCTTTATGGGCAAGCTCTTCCTTTATAGCCTCCATCTTTCTCTGCATTCCTTGAGCCTGTTTCATTAAAAATTTCATATCCATATTAAACAACCTCTCCTCTTATCCTTCTCTAATGTCGCCACCAAATAAATTGAGTGCTCCATCCAAAATATCTTTCTCAGTTAACCCTTCTTCTTTTTTGTCTTCATCACTTTTTTTCTCTTTCACCACTGCCTCAATAGCAGATGGCTGTTTTTCAATTTTACCATTATTTTCTTTTTTATCGGAGACCTTACTACTCCTATCTATATCTCCCTCAATTATACACTTCAATCTAATATCATTCTTCGTTTCTTCTTTTAAGACTTTTTCCAGCTTCTTTCTATTCTCTTTCTTCTCTAAATTCTCTTTAGGGAAACCATGGTCTGGCGAAAAGCTGACTATCAACCGATCATCTTCCAGGCGAATATTATTCCCTTCCATTAAAAAAGTATAAATTGCAATCATTTCCTCTTTTAATCTGGCAAGTACCCTGGGCCACAATTTCTCAAGTTCAACCTTTGTAGCAATATCCTGAGCTGTTATCTTGCTGTCTTGAACTGTGTCTCCCTCTTTTTCCTTTTCTATTTCTTTTTTTATTAATTGTGGTATTTTTTCTTTCTTTTCAGGAGCGACATCTTTTTTTCTAACAGGGGTATTTATAATAATCTCCTGATGGACAGGTTTGCTCTCATTATAAGTCAGTTTTACCACCATTAATTCCAACAAAATCCAGGGATAATGGTGAAACCTTATTCTCTCCTCAATTATTTTTAGCTCCTCGATAATATTAAGTATAGTCTTTTCCTCAGTCTTCTCTATTAATTCCCATATCTTTTCCAATTCCACAGCCTCAAAATATGAGGAAGAATAGGGATTATTTTTACCCAGTACTTTTAAAAGAGAGACATTATGAGTATATATAAGCAAATCCTGAACAAATTTATTTAGTTCTATTCCTTCTTTGACCAGCTCACCGACCAGTTTAAGGCCCTTCTCAGTATCATGATTAATAATCGTCTCTATCATCTGAAATAATGTTTCACGTGGAATAAGTCCCAATATATCTCTAACCTCATCTGGTGTTACCCTGTTTTCGCTATAGGCAATAACCTGATCTAAGATGCTTTCTGCATCTCTCATAGAGCCTGTGGCACCCTCTGCAATTAAACGCAGGGAAGATGAATCAATATTTATTTTTTCCTCTTCTGTAATTCTCTTTAATTTTTCCATCATCTCTTCAATAGAAATTCTGCGAAAATAAAAAGATTGACAACGGGAAAGAATGGTATTAGGGACTTTATAAGGTGCAGTTGTAGCAAAGATAAATAAAACCTGACCTGGTGGTTCTTCTAAAGTCTTCAACAAAGCATTGAAGGCAGGGTCTGTGAGCATATGCACTTCGTCAATAATGTATATCTTGTATTTTCCTTCTGCTGGTGCAAATCCTATTTTGCTTCTTAGCTCTCTGATTTCTTCAATCCCTCTATTGGAAGCTCCATCAATTTCCAATACATCCATGGATTGTCCCTGATTGATGCGGATACAGCGGGAACACTCATTACAGGGCGTTTCGGTAGGCCCATTCTGACAGTTAAGTGCTTTAGCAAAAATACGTGCTGTAGTTGTTTTGCCTACTCCGCGGGGACCGGAGAAAAGATAGGCATGTCCAATACGATTCATCTTAATAGCATTTTTTAAGGTTTGAGTTATATGGTTCTGGCCCACAATATCTTCAAAGGATTGAGGTCTCCATTTTCTGTAGATAGATTGGTATTGAGCCATTTATGCTTCCCCTACAATTTTGATATACTTCTTTCAAAAAGATGACCGCGCCCTATCCTTGAACTACCTTCCCAAGCGATAATGAAACAGTTAACTCCAATCAGGTTTCCCTGCGGCACCCAAAGAGTTTTACTTACCGCTGCTTCCTTCCGGATCTGACGGGATTTGTAAACCTTTGCTGCACAGGACCCAATCTTCAACATCACTTATTCCACCCTGACCTTAAAAAGATGAGCCCTCAAATAGGTTTTCGATCCTGCTCTAGCGGATTGCAGGTTCAGGGCACCGCTAACTCCCCACCTAGCACGGCCATCGCTTCAAAACAATTCATTCTCATAAAGGGGAATCCTTCCCCTTTAGAACCCCTGAAATACTTTCATTCATTGGCTGAATGTAATTGCCTATGGTCTAATCTTTAGTTGATTGTTATTAAATATCTCTTAAAAACATCGATATTTATTTTTAATATCCTGAATTTAACAGATTTATGTAAAAGCTTTCTCAGGATATTAAAAATATGGCGGAGAGGGCGGGATTCGAACCCGCGAGACAGCTTTCGCCGCCCAATCGCTCTCCAGGCGATCCCGTTATGACCACTTCGGTACCTCTCCGTATAATATAGTCGTCAGTATTTAGTATTCAGTCG
>JAQVGY010000037.1 GCA_028696495.1 Atribacterota bacterium | reverse complement strand
TTGGGATGGTATTTATCTTTATATTTTTTTACCCGGCCTACCAATTCCTCGTTATCTACAACTTCCCCTTCTATGTATCTTAAATTGGAATCCACCAGGGCAATACCACACTTTTTACTACCGGGATCAATTGCTAAAATAATCTTTTTCATATGTAACTCAGAATTATAAAATAATACTTCTATCCATAAAATATTTTTTACTACCCTACAATTAGTTTGCCTGCAAACCTAAGTTTTTACTTTTTTAAAATATTCTAATAAATCAAGAAACCCTCTTATAATAATGCTTGAGGTGAATGCTATTGTTCCTAACTTACCCCCTGTCCCTCCGAAATATGGTATACTATAGATAAACAGAAATGCACTCAATACACCAGCCATACCAACATATATTTCATTGGGCAGTCTTTTTTGTGAAGACATTCCAGCAAATGATGAAGTTATCATCATAATAGCAATACTGCCTCCTATTTTCGGATAAAAGTGAGGCATAAATAAACCTGCTAACAGACCTACAATTCCTGAACCAAAAACAGCTCCATGCTTCAATCTTATATTTACCACATAGGAAATCACTGCTGCAACAATTGAATATAATACTAAATATTTTCCAGTATCCCAATCCGGTATATAGCTGCCACTAAGGAATTCTTTTCCGGCAAACACAGAAGATAAAATACATCCAGTCAGTGCAGCAGTTCCCAATTTTCCCCCATAACCATTAAATGCATTTTTAGATAAAACAAATACCGCTCCTGCGACAATACCAGTAACCGTCAGGTGCCCATAAGTTTCAAAAAGGATACAGGAAGCCATCCCAACAAAGGCTCCACAGTACGCTGGAACAGCAAATTTTGGGACCATTACTGCAACTATTACCCCTACCAGACTTGCTGCAACTACAGGTCCCATTCCCAAATAGTTGTTAAAAATGAAGGAAATGAATGTTCCCACAAGGACAGCAATAAAGTTATAAATGTCCGTAATACTAAAGATATATTTTTCTTTAATTTCTTTTTTTCTTTCCTCATTAATCCCATATAGAAGACCGATTAACAGAATTATTTGTACTAAGAATAGCCAGGAATAACCATTTGTTATAATATTGCCTTGAAAAATATATCCATACAAAAACAAGGATGTCAGTGGTAAGATTAAAAAACCTATAATTGAAAACATAAAAAAACCTCTTTCTTAAATATTTTTTTATAGTAATTATATTTGTAGGAGTTATTTTCTTAGTTTTAATAAATAGGTATCATTAAGATATTAATCAACAACATTATCAGAACAAGAATAGATATTCATTCTATTATCTCTAGCAAAACCAATCAGGGTAATATTCTTTCTATTAGCCAATTTAGCAGCACTATCTGTTACGGCTGAACGTGATGCAATTGTAGTAATTCCCCCATTTATAATTTTTTCCATTATCCCTGACGTAATACGACAGGAAGTTAAAAGTATTTTATCTTTCATGCTAATATTTTTTAAAAGAGCCTCTCCAAATATACGGTCAATGGTATTATAGCGACTTACATCTTCACAATATAGCAATAAACAACCTTCTCTATATGCCAGTCCACAATTATGCACTCCTCCGGTCTTATTAAAGAAATACGCCTTCTCCTGCATTCGGGCAAGAAGAGTAAAAATGACATCTGATTTAATGATTCTTTCCTGCCGCTTATTTGCTTTATTTAATTTTTTATCTATTTTAGACTTTAAAGCACTTATTGACAAATTGGGGTTAATTAAGTTTTCTACTGGAATTAATTTTTTATTTAATTCTATATTGACTATATTTTTACCAGTTTTTATTGATATGATATCTTCTTTTTTTGTTATGATGCCATTGGCGAATAAAAAACCTATCGCTAAAAATTTGTAATTACCCGGGCTGCACTTTAGCAATACAGTCTTGCTATTATTTATTAAAATTGTTAATTCTACTTCCCGGGCGGTTAAGTCTGTTATAACAAGCCTTTTTTTATTTTCTATACGAGTTATTTCTACTTCGGTGGCTAAATTATGTGCTGTCAATTGTTTTACCTCTTTGGTAATCAAATTTTTCTGCTTTTGTAAAATCATCCCTAAAATTAATATTAAAAAAAGAATGCAATTCCGGATCAAATATTCTGATTTCTTCTTCTCTAATCCAGCGGGTTTTACAAAAAGGGAAGATACTTCTTACTGCCAGAACATTATTTTTTAAATTTTGTTCCATTGTATTCAGACAATTTTTATTATAAATGGCACATAAGGGTTCATATAATTCCTGACCATAGGCTGGAATCACTAAATCATAACCTTTACTTTGGCTGAACATATACTCAACTAATTCCGGTTTAATAAAAGGCATGTCATACCCTACTACCAGATTATAAACCGTTTTAGAATACTGTAATCCCGAAAATATTCCTCCCAATGGTCCTTTTTGAGGGTAAAGGTCTTCTACAACTGTAAATTGGTGTTTAGAATACTTCTCTTTTGGTCCAACAATAATAATATTTCTCCTGATTACTCCCTTTATAGAGAGAATATTATTAATAACATATTCTATAAGGCTGGTACCTTTGAATTGCATATGACCTTTGTCTTTATTTAACCCCATTCTACTACTTCTTCCACCTGCTAAGACTAAAACTGAAAAAGGCATGTGTCTTTTCTCATTTACCATTTTTTAACTCATAAATCTGGTTAAGTTACCAGAAATGAAATAATTGATTAGAATTCTAACAAGTTGAAAAAGGGCTATACCGTACTTGAGTTCCCAGTATAGCCCCTTAAAATTTGTTCAACTAAATTTTGTAAACTATTTTTCCTCTCTCAGGTATACATACCAGTACAAAGTAGCTACAAAGAAGGCACCGCCAATTATATTGCCTATAGTAACTGGTAATAGATTATTAAATAGAAGTCCGCCAAGATTCAACTTATCGAGCTGTCCGACTAAGCCAGCCGCTTCAACCACTGGAGCATTATTCTTTAGCAGCATCCCCATTGGGATAAAGTACATGTTAGCTATACTATGCTCAAAGCCACTTGCTACAAAAGCCATAATCGGGAAATATATACCCAGAATTTTACCAGGGATATCCTTAGCTGCCACAGCCATCCATACTGCCAGACATACCAGCCAGTTACAGAGAATGCCTCTCGCTATTGCCGCGCCCCAGGTCATGGTGACTTTACCATTTGCTATAGCTAAAGCCCTGGCTCCTACAGCGAAATTTCCAGTCTTCCAGAGCTGAGTAAGATACATCAGCCAGACAACCAGAAGTGAACCGACAAAATTTGCTACATATACCCAAAACCAGCTGTTCAGCAATTCTCCTACTGTTACATTTTTGTTTAATGTTCCTACCACTATTAAGTTATTACCAGTAAACAATTCTGCCCCGGCAATAACTACAAGCATCAGACCTACTGAAAAAACACTACCGAATAAGATTTTGGCAATTCCATCACCAACATATTTTGCAGCATCATAAGTTGCGATAGTAGCCAGCTGAGCGCCAAAGGCGATATAAGCACCGGCTAAAATACCTAAAATAACCATTTTAGCCAATGATAGACTTGCCTTGGTCTTACCAATAGCACAAAAGGCATTGGCGATAGCTCCAGGCGCATTACACGGTGCTGAGACATCCTGTACTAATTGAATCTTCTCCTTCTCTGTATTCAATTTTATCTACTCCTTTTTTATATAATTTACTTTTAAGAAATCTTTTTTATATTAACAGCACAGACCTTATATTCCGGTATCTTGGAAATCGGATCAAGTGCTGCTATGGTTAATAAATTAGCTGCGGCTTCATGGAAATGGAAGCTCATGAATACCACTCCATTATCAGATTTCTCAGTAATTCTGGCTTTTGCTCTAATTTTTCCTCTGCGAGAGGCAACTTCAATTATCTCTCCATCACTTATATTCAACTCCTGAGCATCTTTTGGGCTAATTTCTACTAAGGCTTCTTTGTATACTTCATTTAGCCCCTTAGATCTTCTGGTAACTGTGCCGGTATGGAAATGGTATAACACTCTTCCGGTAGTAAAGATTAAAGGATATTCCTCATCGGGGAGCTCGACAGCTTCTCTAAATTCGATGGGGAAGAACTTTCCCTTTCCTCTGCTGAATTTATCTTTATGCAAGAACTTTGTTCCGGGATGGTCTACATCGGGACAGGGCCATTGTAAACCTTCTTTTTCTAATCTGGGATAGAGCATCCCTCCATAAATGGGGGTTAGCCTGGCAATCTCTTCCATAATTTCAGCAGGATTGTCATAGCTCATGTTATAACCCATTTTCTGAGCCAGTTCACAAATTATCTGCCATTCGGGCTTTGAATCCCCTATTGGTTCAATAGCCTTACGGAATCTTTGTACTCTCCTCTCAGTATTGGTGATTGTTCCGTCCTTCTCAGCAAAAGTAACACCGGGTAATACCACATCAGCCAGCTCAGCAGTCTCAGTCATAAATATGTCAGAGACAACCAAAAAATCAGTTCTCTTTAAGGCTTCACGGGCATGTGTCAAATCTGGGTCTGACATAGCCGGGTTTTCAGCCATAACAAAGATTCCTTTAATTTTACCATCATAGGCGGCATTAAGAATTTCTACTACCGTTAACCCAACTTTATCAGGCAGCTCTACTCCCCAGGCTTTGGAAAATTTCTCTCTAATTTCAGGATTAGTAACAGCTTGATATCCTGAATAGACATTGGGCAATGCCCCCATATCACAGGCACCCTGAACATTACTCTGTCCACGTAATGGATTTACACCAGCGTTCTCTTTTCCAACATTACCGGTTAACATAGCAATATTGGCGGTCGACATAACATTGTCAGTACCGGTGCTGTGCTGGGTAATACCCATAGAATAAATTAAAGAAACACTCTCGGCACTGGCATAAATTCTAGCTGCTTTTCTAATGTCTTCAGCAGGTACACCGGTAATTTTTGATACTATTTCCGGGGTATATTTCAGGACTACTTTTTTCAGCTCTTCATAATCTTCTGTTCTTTCCTTTATAAAGTCCTTATCTTCCAGGCCTTCGGTAATAATCACATTCATCAGCCCATTAAAGAGAGCCACATCTGTCCCGGGTCTATGCCTTAACCATATTGTGGCATATTTAACCAATTCAATCTCTCTGGGATCTGCCACAATCAACTTCGCTCCATTTTTAGTTACTGCCTTTTTAATCTCTAAAGCAATAATGGGATGGTTCTCAGTGGTATTGGAACCGGTTAGATATATTACCGGTGCGTTGGCAATCTCTTTAATAGAATTGGTCATAGCTCCACTGCCAAAAGACTGTGCAAGACCGGCAACTGTAGCTGAATGGCAAAGACGGGCACAGTGGTCGACATTGTTTGTTCCAAAAACAGCCCGGGCAAACTTCATGAGGAGGAAATTTTCCTCATTGGTGCATTTGGCTGAAGAAAGTGCTGCCAGACTATCACTGCCGCTCTCTTTTTTAATCTGCTGGAATTTATCACTGATAAAGGTAAGCGCTTCATCCCAGGAAACGGGTTCCAGTTTACCATTCTTCCTTATTAATGGGGTCTTTAAGCGGTCTTCTCTGTGAATATAATCATTTCCAAAACGCCCTTTAACACATAGATTGATTCCATTAACCACACTGTTAGGGTTAGAGGTTACTTTAACTACCTCTCCGTCCTTAACATTCAGGTCAAATCCACAGCCACAGCCACAATAATTACAGGTAGTATGAACCTTCTCGAATTCCCAGACTCTTCCTTTTCCTTGAGCTGCCTTATCTGTTAGGGCTCCAACAGGACATACTGCAACACATTGCCCACAAGAAACACAATTGGAATAATCAGGGTTATCTTCCGAACCTATGGTCATCTTTGTTTCATGTCCCAATTTGTTACCCAATCCAGCTATTACCTCTGTTTCTTTACCACGATAACCGAACCCTATGGCTCTTGATTGCTGAATTTCATTACATATCTCGACACATCTGCGGCAGAGAATACATTTATTTAAATCTCTTAAAATAAAGGGATTGCTTTCATCTAAGGGAAGATTCTTCTCTTTTCTGCCAAAACTCGATTCTTTAATCCCAAATTCGTAAGCTAAATCCTGTAAATCACATTCGCCATTCTTCTCACAGGTCATACAATCCAAAGGATGTGTTGATAAAATCAGCTCCAGTACGACCCTACGGGCACGGAGAACCCGTTCGCTATTGGTATATACTACCATCCCTTCGTTTACCGGGTAGACACATGAGGCAACCAGACAGGGATGACCTTTAACCTCTACTACACACATACGGCAAGAACCTGGATAGTGATTTATCTCCGGCATGGCACACAGTGTAGGAATTTTTATACCAGCCTTGTTAGCAGCATCCAGGATTGTTGAACCAGGCTCCACTATAACTTTTTGGTCATTTATGGTAACCTGTACCATTGGCTTGGCCATTGTTTCTTTTTTTGTTTCTGTAATTTTCATTTTATTATTCTTTCAATCCTTTCTCTCAATTTTAGTCCTCTCTATACTCACAACGTAAACATCTGCTGCTTTCTCGACAGGCTATTTCTTTACTCCAGGTTTTCTCAACCTCATCATTGACACCTCTTTCCTGAACAGGTATGAGGTGGTCATGTGAACGGGCATAATCAACCGGGTCTGCTTCAGGATCAAAATCCACATAGATAGGATCTTTTATTCTCCAGGGATAAACTCTCTTCTTGCCAGTCAAATAAAAATCAATGGCTTCGGCAGCATCCTGGGCTTCTCCTATGGCTTCAACTACAGTTGCAGGACCTAATGCAACATCACCACCGGCAAAAACGTCTTTTATTTTAGTAATCCCTTTTTCAGTAGGAATAGTCTGATTACGATTGAGAGACATCTCGCCATCATTGAATAATCCTGAAAGGGCAGGTGTTTGTCCTATGGATAAGATTAAAGAGTCAATTTTCCTGGTAAAATTGGAACCCGGGTTTTCAACAGGTCTACGTCGACCTGAGGAATCATAATCCCCTAATTTCATGTTTACCAACTCAACTTCCAGGTAACCATTTTCAGATTTCACCGATTTAATATTTTGCAAGAGAGAAATAGTGATACCTTCCCTTTCTGCTTCATTAACTTCAGACTCATCGGCAGGCATTTCTTCTCTGGTTCTTCGGTAAACGAGGGTAACGTTTGCCCCGAGTCTTTTAGCGGTTCTGGCAGCATCAATAGCTGAGTTACCACCCCCAACCACTACTACCTCTTTGCCAATATCGAGCTTTTCCTTGTTATTATAGCGGGATAGGAATTCTAAACCACTAAAAATTCTGGGGTCATCTAAATTGTCCATCTCCGGCATAATTGAATCCCAGGCACCAGCAGAGATATAAAATGCCTGGTACCCTTCTTTTCTCAACTGGTCTAAGGTGATATCTTCTCCTATCTTAGTATTTGTTTCTATCTTAACCCCGTAGTCTTGCAGGGCTTTAATCTCTTTTTCCACAATACTCTTGGGCAGGCGGTAAGAAGGAATAGCATAGGTCAGCATCCCACCTGCTTTTGGCTGTGCTTCAAAGACTGTGGTTTCATACCCCAGCATAGTCAGGAAATAGGCATTGGTAAGTCCGGAAGGACCTCCGCCGATGATGGCAACCTTTTTTCCATTTTTGCTATATTTCTCAGGGTAACAATTGAGGTAATTATCAACCTGGTCGGCCATAAATCTCTTGACGGCACGAATATTGACAGCATCATCAATATCCTTTCTACGGCATCTGGATTCACAAAATGCGGGACATACTCTTCCACAGACAGCAGGGAAGGGATTTGTTCTTAAATGTGCTGCCATTGCCCTTTCATATTGACCTTCTTTGGTATAAGCCAGATAGGCAGGCACATTAACCGAAGCAGGACAGGAGTTAGTACAGGGCGCGTATACTAATTCTGCGCAAACTCCTGCTCTACATTTCTTATCTCTAATATGTTCAATATATTCATGTTTAAAGTATCTCAAAGTGGATAAAATGGGGTTGGGAGCAGTCTGCCCCAAACCACA
>JAQVGY010000036.1 GCA_028696495.1 Atribacterota bacterium | reverse complement strand
TATTAACTTTATACTATCAATTATACCCGCACAATATTTTAACATAAAAAATATTGTTTAACAATTTGAGAATGAGTACATATTAAAAAATTTAATATTCTATACTCTTGTCAGGTAGCAGGTGATTCGCCTGGTAATTAATAAAGGTGGCAGGCCACAAAATGCTCTTTTTCTACCTCTTTTAGTTCAGGTTCCACTTGAGAGCAAATTTCCATCACTTTCGGACATCTGGGGTGAAAACGACACCCTGAAGGTGGGTCAGCCGGACTGGGAACATCCCCCTCTAACAGAATTCGTTTTCTTTTAAAATCAGGATTGGGAACTGGAACAGCAGAGACTAATGCCTGGGCATAGGGGTGCAGGGTATTATCAAAAAATACTTTTTTGGGTGCAATCTCAACAATCTTACCCAGATACATTACTGCAACTCGGTCACTGATATATTTAATTACACTTAAATCATGGGCAATAAATATATAGGTAAGCTTGAATTCTTGTTGTAATTCCTTAAATAAATTAATAATCTGTGAGCGTATAGACACATCTAAAGCTGAAACCGGTTCATCACAAACGATTATCTGAGGATTTAAGGCTAAAGCACGGGCAATACCTATCCTTTGCCTCTGTCCTCCACTGAACTCATGTGGAAATCGGTCCATACAGTTGGCGGGTATACCCACCTTTTCTAACAATTCTCTTACCTTTTCTACTCTTGTTTTGCTATCATACAATTTGTGTGTAACAATTCCTTCGGCAACAATATTTTTAATCCTCATTCTGGGGTCGAGAGAACTGTAAGGGTCTTGAAATATAATCTGTAAATCCTTTCTATATCTTCTCATCTGCTTTTTACTTATTTTTGCAATATTTTTACCCTTAAACATTATTTCTCCGCTGGTTGGCTCCACCAGACGGAGCATAGTCAGGGCAGTTGTTGATTTACCACATCCCGACTCACCTACAAGCCCCAATATTTCACCATCATAAACATTAAAACTTACATTATCAACTGCCTTCACCCAGCCTACAGTTCTTCTGAAGACACCTTTTTTGATGGGAAAATATTTGGTTAAATTTTTTACTGTTATCAATTGATTATTCAACCGTTGCCAACCTCCTGCTGAAAGCTATCCTTTTTCTTTCTTCTTTTACCTTATCTACATGCCAGCAACGAACCATATGATTATCTTCCATTCTTTCCAATAAAGGTTCTTCCTCTCTACATTTCTTGGTAGCAAAAATGCAGCGGGGGTGGAATTTACACCCGGTAGGAAAATGCAGCGGGTCTGGTACCATACCGGGAATTGATTCTAATTTTTCTAAATCCAAATCCAGCCTTGGTATTGAAGTCAATAAGCCAAAGGTATAGGGATGTAAAGGAGTAAAAAATATAGAACGGGTATCAGCATATTCTACAATTTTTCCAGCATACATTACGGCGATACGGTCGGCAATCTCTGCAATTACCCCTAAATCATGTGTTATCATGATTAAGGAACTGTTAAACTGTTTTAAGAGGTTTTTCATCAAATTTAGTATCTGAGCCTGTATAGTAACATCTAAAGATGTAGTAGGTTCATCAGCAATTAGCAATACAGGATTACAGGCCAAAGCCATAGCAATCATCGCCCTCTGCCTCATTCCTCCGCTTAATTGATGAGGATATTCATCAAATCTCTGTTTTGGAATAGGTATACCAACGTTTTCCAAAAGCTCAATAGACCTCATTTTTGCTTCTCTGTTGCTCATCTTAAAATGTATTTTTAGAGATTCAGAAATTTGATAACCAATAGTGAAAACGGGATTTAAAGAGGTCATGGGTTCCTGAAAAATCATAGCTATCTCTTTTCCTCTTATTTTTCGCATCTCGTTCTCGCTTTTTTTTAGTAAATCAGCCCCTTTAAAGATAATCTGCCCCTCTACCACCTTACCGGCATAATCAAGTAATCTGACTATGGAAAAAGCGGTAACACTTTTACCACAGCCCGATTCGCCAACCAGTCCCAGCGTTTCTCCCTGGTATACCTCAAAATCAACACCATCTACTGCTTTTACAACCCCATCTTCAGTAAAAAAATAGGTCCTTAGGTTTTTTACCTGCAGTATTTTCTTTTTTTTCTCTATCATCACAGCTCACCTCTTAAACGTGGGTCCAGAATATCTCTCAGTGTATCTCCAACTAAATTCCAGGAAAGGACAAATAAGATAATGAAAATACCAGGAAAAAATACCGCATACCAGTATTCTCCGGCTTTGCCTGGTGCACCAATAATCCAATTACGAGCAAAACTAACCATTTGACCCCAATCAGCATATCCCAAAGGTGCTCCTACTCCTAAAAAACTTAGAGCCGCGGCAGTAACCACCATGGAGCCAATATTCATACTGGCCTGGACTAAGACCGGAAATATAGTATTGGGCAGCAAATGAAAGGCTATAATACGAAAATCTTTCACTCCCAAAGCTTTGGCAGCCATAACGTAAGCCTCTTCTTTAGTACTCAAAATGCTCCCTCTTATTACTCTGGCATATCCCATCCAGCCGAAGGCAACGAGTGCTATTATTACCTTATCCAGGCCTCTCCCTAAGATAGTAGTGAGCACCATAGCCGCAACTAAAAAGGGAATGGATAAAAATATATCTGTTAAACGCATTAGTACCTCATCTATCCATCCGCCAAAATAAGCAGCGATTGAGCCTACGATTATTCCAATAAACATAGAGAAGACTACTGTAATAATTCCAACACGGAAAGCAGTTCTGGTTCCCCAGATTAATCCATAGAATATATCATAACCACCCTGGGCAGTACCAAAAATTGCCTGCTCCCTGGTAACCGGTTTACCGAGACTTTCATAGATAAATCTCATATCATCTGTAATTGAAAATCCTGGCGGTTGCGGTTCTATATCCCAGGACATGCGCGGTATTTGATAAGGATCAGGAAACAAAGGTGGGGCAATATAGGGGGCAATAATTGCAATAAGAATAAAGACTAAAAGTAATAATAAACCTATGAGTGATGCTGAATTACCCAATAGTTTTTTAATTATTCTATACATCTTGCTGCTACTCCAATTTAACCCGGGGATCGATTAAAGCATAGGAGATATCTACGACTAAATTACCGATTACCATCATAAAGGCAAATAGTAGAGCAAAGCCGATAACTGACCCATAGTCCAGCTGCTGAGCAGAAGAGGCAGCCCAATATCCCAGTCCGGGATAGGTGAAAACCGTCTCAGTAATAACTACCCCGCCCAGCATTTGAATTATCATCATTCCCGCTACCGTTACCACCGGAATGAGGGCATTTTTCTGAGCGTGCTGATGGATAACCTTCTTCTCTTCAACCCCTTTAGCTCGAGCAGTGCGAATATAGTCTTTTCTTAAAGTATCAAGCATGCTGGAACGAGTGATTCTTAATAGGTAAGCCCAGGAAATATAAGAGAGAGTAATAATGGGACCAATTAGATGCTTTATTGCATCCCAGAAAATATCGAGACGCCCATTGAGGAGAGCATCAATAGTAATGAAATGGGTATAATGTTTAAAACTATCCCCGGTATAGACAATATACTGTGCCCAGGTACTAAGCCGTCCTGGAGGCAACCAGCCCAATATGCCATAGAAAATAAATAATACCAGTAATCCAAAGATAAAAGTTGGCAATGACCAACCAATTATGGCTGTAACTCTGATAGTCTGGTCCAGTAAATCATTGTGGTGAACTGAAGATATTACACCCAACCAGATTCCCACCAGAATTACCGGAATAATGGAATAGAAAACAAGCTCCATTGTTGCCGGGAAACGTTGCTTTATTGCTTCCCAAACTGGTTGATTGGCCGTAGGTGACCATCCAAAATCTAATCTCATCAGAGATTGTACCCAGTAAATATAACCAGCCGGAAAGGGGTCATCGAGATGGTATTTTTCAATTAATCGTTGTGCCGCTTGAGGATTTTTTAACACACTGGGATTATTAATATAGGTTGCCAGTCTTTCCATAGGACTTAATAAAGAGAAAAGAGCAAATATGAGGAAAGTAACTCCAAATAGAATTAAAGGCAATATTAAGAGCCGTCTAATAATATAAGATAACATTTTTTATTTTTTCCTTACTTATATATTCTTAATTATCAAAATAAGACGCTTTCAATGTACAAAAAAATAAAAATATTGTTATTAAAACATAGTGGAGTGGAAATTTTTGTTAGCTTCCACTCCACCATTATATCATCTATTAGAATACATTAAAATCAGTAAAAATTGTTAATACTTGATAAGCTTTTTATTCTTTGTAAATATAGTAAAAATCAGCACCTTCCGGTAAACCGGATATTACCGAATTATGGTACCACCCTTTGACCCAGTCTCTCTGGACATGTATACCTATAGGTTGATAGAGGTACAGTGAAACAGCCTGCTCATGGGCAATTCTGGTTAGCTCTTCATAGATGGCCTTCTGTTCTTGCGGGTCAACTGATTTAAGGGCTTTTTCAATCAGAGGATCTGTATTCTCTTTTGCAAAATCAAGATATGGCTTTCCGTAAAATCCGCTATATGTACCGTTAGTGCCCAGATAGGTCGGTGCCCAGTTATAAGCATCAGCATAATCTGCTAACCAGCCAATGGTAAACATGGGAAGCTGCTCTGCCAGGAACTGTTTCAGGTAGGACGACCATTGTACACCTACCGGAGTAAGTTCAAATTTGGGATTTACAATCTTGGCATAGGTTGAAAGCATGTCACATACGGCTTTCCGGACATCATTACCTTCATTGTAGAAGATATTGAATTTGCACCCCTTCTCCCATAGTTCTCCATCCCAGGCTAACTTGAATTCCTCTTTTGCCTTTTCAATATCAAATTGATAATAGAGTTCCGGGTCTTCTGTGTAGCCCTGTAATGGTTTGGGGAAGGGTCCGGGATTACGTATCCCCTGTCCTTGTGCTGTTTTTTCTATAAAAGTATCATATGGGAAGAGATAGGAAAATCCTCTTCGTACATGAATATCAGAGAAGAAATTTGCCGGTATACCCTCTCCGTCCAATTTACCGCTTCCCAGATTAGCATTACCTTCAGCATTCAATTCCCAGGGCATATTGGTTACTACATTTATAAGGGTTGGTAATCCTTTGATTACTTCCACACCCTCCATCTCCTCAACTTCATTCATATTGGTAACCGGTACATAGATTATATCGGCATCCCCTCTTTGCAACATCAGTTTCCTGGTAGTCCATTCATTGATGTACTGGAATACTACTTCTTTTAATTTAGCAGGCCCCCTCCAATGGTCATCAAATCTCTCCAGCATAAGAGTCTCTTCCGGAACCCATCTAACCAGCTTGAAAGGACCGGTTCCGCAAGTTACACTGTAAAGCGGGTCCTCTTCATTTTGTGGGTCATGGTATTCCCACCATGTATCGGCTTTGCCATCCCAGGCACCCTGTTCAATAGACCATGCCTTATTAATGATAGCAGACCAACCGGCACCATGTGACAGGATTTTCATGAAGGGAGAGTAGGCTTGTGCTAAATTAAATATAACCTTATTTCCGTCTACTGCAACTGCTTTATCTACATAGTCAGTACACACTTTGACCATGGCATCTTTGTATTCCGGTAGAAGTTCTCCGTCATCGAACATATCTGAATAATTTTCTACCCCTGCTAGTCCAACAGCGAGTTCTTCAATACTCTCATATCCCAAAAGTGGTTCTATTATCATCCAGCTCGGTCCACCAGCCCGGTCAAATATCATACCTCTTTTAAAACTGTATGCTACATCTTCGGGTGTTAGAACAGCACCATTGTGGAACTTTACGCCCTCTCTTATGGGGAAGGTGTATGTTAGCCCATCTTCTGATATTAATCCATTTTCAGCAGTAGGCACCTCAGTGGAAATCATAGGTACAAAATCTTCAATACTCTCTTTATCATAGGCAATCAGGTTATCATAGATTTCAAAGATTACTTCACCACTGGCTGTATCGTAACACCAATGGGGATCCAGAGTTTCCGGTCCACCAATTTCAGCATAGACTATTCTATCCGGATTGGGTACCTGAGCACTGACTATTGTCCCCATTCCTGCAATTAAAAATAATGCTAAAAAAATCGATAATATTTTTTTGCTTTTCAAATCATTTTCCTCCTTTCGTTATCTACTTTTAATAAAAAATCTGGGTAATCTTTTATCAACTTTTTAACTACCATTGTTACACTATTTCTATTATTTTCACCTCCCTTACTAAACTAAATATCTTTTTCCTGGAAAGTTCGCTCTGGCTTGAACTGTAATTCAATTAGACAGGTACTTTATGGTATTAACTAATTTTAATTTATAATTTAGAGGTGTACATTTTTATATCGAATAATGTAAAATAAACTGACAATTTACTATACCATAACCTGCTGTCCTGAGGCAAGTTTGACCCCTTTTAAAAGGTTATCTAACTCTGCTCCCTCCAGAGTTTCTTTCTCCAGCAGATTTTTTGCTATTTTCTTCAGTTTGCTCTTATTTTTGACTAATAATTCTTTGGCTCTATTATAAGCACTTTCAATGATTTTTTCTACTTCTTTATCAATTTGAAAGGCAACTTCCTCACTATAATTTCTATTCTCAGCAATGTCTCTTCCTAAGAATACCTGCTGTTCTTTTCTCCCCAGAGTCATAGGTCCCAGAGTTTCACTCATACCAAATTCGGTTACCATCTGTCGGGCAATTTTGGTTGCTCGTTCTAAATCGTTCTGAGCCCCGGTAGTAACATCTTTGAAAGTAAGTTCTTCGGCAACTCTTCCTGCCAAAAGCACACTCAATCTTTCCATCAGTTCAGATTTACTGACCAGATAGCGGTCTTCTGTTGGTAATTGGAGGGTATATCCCAAAGCCGCACTTCCTCTGGGAATAATAGAAACCTTGTGAACAGGGTCACAGTTGGGAAGCAATTTGGCAACCAGGGCATGACCGGATTCATGATATGCAACAATCTCTTTCTCTTTTTCATTCATAATTCTGCTCTTCTTCTCCGGTCCTGCAATTACTCTATCAATAGATGCTTCAAAATCTTCCATATCTATTAATTTTTTACCTTTACGGGAAGCGAGCAAGGCTGCTTCATTGACCAGGTTTGCCAAATCAGAACCAACAAAACCGGGTGTTCTTCTTGCTAAAACCTTCAAATCTACTTCTTTAGCCAGGGGCTTCCCTTTAGCATGAACAATCAATATCTGTTCACGCCCGATTAAATCCGGACGGTCTACCACTATTCGTCTATCGAATCGACCGGGTCTCAAAAGAGCCGGGTCAAGTATATCCGGTCTATTGGTAGCAGCAATTAAAATAACTCCTGTATTTTGATCGAAGCCATCCATTTCAACCAACAACTGGTTTAAGGTCTGTTCTCTCTCATCATGTCCCCCGCCTAAACCGGCACCTCTATGACGGCCAACGGCATCTATTTCATCCATAAATATTATACAGGGCCTGTTTGACTTGGCTTGTTTGAATAAATCTCTTACCCGTGATGCCCCTACTCCAACAAACATCTCCACAAAGTCAGAACCACTGATACTAAAAAAGGCAACACCGGCTTCTCCGGCAACTGCACGTGCCAGTAAGGTCTTTCCAGATCCCGGAGGTCCATAGAGAAGAACTCCTTTGGGAATTTTTGCTCCCAGCTGGTTAAATTTTGCCGGGTTTCTTAAAAAATCTATTACTTCCTGCAGTTCTTCTTTTGCCTCATCGATACCTGCAACATCAGCAAAGGTAACTTTTGGATTTTCTTTACCCTGCAACTTTGCCTGACTTTTCCCAAAAGACATTACTTTATTTCCCCCACCCTGCATCTGTCTCATCATAAATATCCAGATACCAATTATTAGAACCATTGGTAAAAGGGAAGACAGTATACGCATCCACCAGGATAATTCAACCGGTGGTTTAGCCTCAACATTGATATTTTTATTTCGTAAAATGGCCATTAATTCCGGGTCATCTGGCAAATATGTTGAAAATTTCTGATTATCATTGAGTACACCAGTAACAGTATTTCCCGAAATGGTAACACTATTAACATTATTCTTCTCAACTTCATTTAAAAATTGGGAATAGGAGAACTCTTTTATAGAAGAAGCGGGTTCAAATAAGGAACTGAGAATTGAAATTGCCACGATTAGAATTAACAGATATAAACCGGCATTTTTAAAATTTCTGTTCTTTAGTTTTTTAGGGTTTAGTTTTGCCAATCCTTTATTTCTCCTCTTATTATATAAATTGTTTTAAACATTTTTCAGGTTTAAACGCAAGGTAATTTTAGCACATTTCATGACTAAAAACAAACAGGCTTGTTGTTTTTTTCTATGATTTGTAGCAATAACCTTAACTTTTAATTTTAATATAATTTCATTAATCAATCAATTTATTATTATAATAT
>JAQVGY010000035.1 GCA_028696495.1 Atribacterota bacterium | reverse complement strand
GTGACCATTATGGTGGTCAATCCCTTCCCCTGTACAATTTCCTGAGTAATAGCCTGTATTTTCTTGCTAATCTCCGGATCGAGAGAAGCGGTATGTTCATCTAACAACAGTATTTTAGGGTCAAACATAGTTGCCATCAAAACAGTTAAAGCCTGTCTCTGTCCCCCGGATAACAAGGAAACATTTTTGGTCATAATAGATTCGAGCCCCATTTCCAGCTGAGCCAATTTTTCTCGGAAATAACTCCTATTCTGCCTGTTCAATCCCAGATTGAGCTTCCTGCCAAAACGTTTTATAGAAAGAGCTAAATTTTCTTCAATGGTCATTGAGGGTGCGGTACCCATAAGGGGGTCCTGAAATACCCGCCCAATAAATCTTGCCCTGTAGTGTTCTTCTTTGCCTGTTACATCCTGATGGTTAATTCTAACTCTGCCCTTATCAGGTAGTACTGTTCCTGCAATAATATTTAAGAGAGTGGATTTGCCGGCACCATTGCTGCCAATTACTGTGACAAATTCTCCCTCTTTAATATGTAATTTGACACCTCTTAATGCCTCGGTTTCATGTGATGAGCCTTTAGCAAAACATTTATAAATATTGCTCAGTTTCAACATAATTTATTACCTCCCTTTACTTATCCTCTGCCTCATTTGAGCCATTATTGGTAACAAGTGCTTTAATCCTTCCTTTAAATGCGGGGAAGGTTAGAGCAATTACCACTAAGAGGACAGAAATTAATTTTAAATCTCCTGGCTGAAATCCTAAACGATATCCATAGCGCAGGGCAAACATAACTGTAACGCGGTAAATGAGTGAACCTATGATTACACTGGTAGTAATCCAGCTGATATTGCCCTTACCTCTTATTATGCTGCGTCCAATTATAACTGAGGCCAATCCAGCTACAATTGTTCCAATTCCCATTCCAATATCGGCAAAACCAGAATATTGTGCAAACAGAGAGCCGGAGAGAGCCACCAATCCATTGGAAAGACATAGCCCGATAATTTTGGTAATACGGGTATCGACTCCTAAGCTGCGAATCATCTGTTCATTATCTCCGGTAGCCAGGATTGCCATACCAATTTCAGTACCTAAAAAATAATCGAGGAGTATTTTTACTAAAAATACTACCAACAGAAAGAGGATAGGAGTTAACTGGTCCTGAGAAAGCTGTGGAAACCAATTTTGAAAAACATCGAGAATAGTCTTCTTCCCCAAAAGGGGAATATTTGATTTCCCCATAACTCTTAAGTTGACCGAGTAGAGCAAAGTCATAGTCAAAATGCCGGAGAGCAGATTGGTAAACTTTAATCTGGTATGGAAAAAAGCAGTCAACCCCCCTGCCAGCACACCTCCCACTATAGCCCAAACTATTGCTATAAAAGGATTTCCCCCAGTAAAGATGATTCTGGCACTGATAGCTGCTCCTAAAGGGAAGGAACCATCGACTGTCAAATCGGGAAAGTTTAATACCTGGAAGGTAACGTAAACTCCTAATGCCATAATACCAAAGACCAGACCTTGCTCTAAAGCGTGAAATAATAGACTCCAGGTCATTTTTTAAACTCCTTCCTCTTACTGTATCTTTTTTTATTCACTACGTTCCCAGATAGAGCCGGCAAAAACAATAGAATCAGCTTCATCAATTAATTCTTTGGGAATAGCTATATTTAATTGATTGGCATTATCAACATTTATAATAAAAGTCAGGTCCTCAGGTTTTTCTAATTTACCAATAGGTACCTCTGTAGGCAATTTACCCTGTAAGATCTGAACCGCCTTTTCGGCACTCTTTACGCCTAAAGTGAAGTAGTCTATCCCGAAAGAAGTTAAAGCACCTTCAGGAACCATAGTTGGATCGGCTACGATAGTAGGTATTTTTTCTTCCATGGAAACTTTAACAATTGAACTGAAGGCAGAAACTGCCACATTATCGGTAACAATATAGAATACATCTACTCTTCCCACCAATGATTGAGCTGCCATCAGGACTTCTGCAGAATTACTTGCCGTTACCTCCACCAATTCAAGACCCAATTCCTGACATATTTTTCGGGACTCATCTACCTGCACCACTGAATTTGCTTCACCGGCATTAAAAATAGTGCCCACACGCTTTGCTTCCGGTAAAAATCTGGGAATTAATTCCAGCTGTGTCCTGTTGGGAGCAGCATCTGACATACCGGTGAGATTGTTACCCGAACTTTCCCAGCTCTCTACGACATTTGCTTCCACAGGATCAGTTATTGCTCCAATAATGATGGGAATTTCACTTGTTACCTGGGCGGCGGCCTGGACAATAGGAGTGGAAATTGCCACTATCATATCGACTTTATCATCCTTAAATTTTTGCACTATAGAGATGGCATTGCTAAACTCTCCCTGGGCATCCTGAAAATCATAGACAACATCCTCCCCTTCAACATAACCGGCCTGTTCTAATCCGGCAATAAAACCTTCACGACAGGCATCTAAGGCGGGATGTGTTACTATTTGGCTGATACCTATTCTTAGTTGTTCAGCAAAAGTAGTATTACTAATTGAGAATAATAAAAATACGGTTAGTGTTATTATGAGACACATTCTTATTAAGATACTATTTTCATTTTTCTTCATTTTTTTCTCCTTCTTTTAAATAATTATTTTGTTCTTAAATTTCTTTAAATCACTAACTTATTCTGAATTTTCTCTATATAGAGCACCTCCTTTTTCCCCTTTTATATAAATAAAAAAACCACGAATGTTTTTTACACCCGTGGTTAAAAAGAAAAACCACCGGCTTTACCAGAGGTAAATGCCAGTGGCTCTATTGGCTTTGTCTGAGTTAATCTTAATTAACTACTATCAAACCCGATAGGCACTTACCTCCGGATCAAAATAATAGTAGTAATAATAAGCATTATTGAAATTGGAATTAGTATTAATGTTCATTTTTAATTATTATAATCCCACAATTTTTATTCATTCTAATGGGTATTTTGAAGAAAGTCAAATTATTTTAAAGAATTTTTTAATATTTTTCTTGTACAATTCTAATTTTTTGCCAGAATTAGCTCAGCCCGAATACCTGATGGGCATTTTCTGTGGTAATCTGTGCTATCTCTCTGACTGATTTTCCTTTTATCTGTGCAATTTTCTCAGCAATTATTGGAATATATTTAGGTTCATTCGGTTTACCCCGATAGGGATGTGGGGTTAAAAAGGGGGCATCTGTCTCTAATAGGATACTTTTAAGAGGTATCTCCTGTACCACCTTTGACAGAGTATGAGCATTTTTAAAGGTGACTACTCCACCTATACCAAAATAAAACCCCTCCTCTACACACCATTTTGCCATATTGATATCTCCTGAAAAACAGTGCAGCACCACCCTTCTGCCCCGGGCTTTTTCTGCTAAAATTTTAATGGTATCCTCATGTGCATCTCTATCATGTATAATAATGGGTAAATTATATTTATTGGCTAAATCAATCTGTCTTCGAAATGCTTTTTTTTGAACCTGAGGTGCACTGTGGTTGTAATAAAAATCCAGGCCTATTTCTCCGATAGCAACATTTTTAGGATGTGCCACCATCTCTTCCAGTAGAAGTATCTCTTCTTCTTTCATCTTTTTACTATCATGTGGGTGAAAACCAATCGCGGTATATATATTATCAAATCGCTCGGCAATGGAGATATTTTTTTTGCAGGATTCTATATCAACTCCAATAGTGATTATCTTATCAACCCCTTTTTGTCGGGCATCTACTATTACTTCTTTTAATTCTCTTTTCATCATATCCAGATGAGCATGTGTTTCGACGAATTGGATGATGTGCATATCCTCCTCTTTCAAAATTGTCCAGATTGAAAATTGTTTATTATTAAAAGGGAAATATAGAGTTGGTTTCCCCTCTAAGTTGATGGCTAATCATGGGCTTTTACGAATATCTTTTTTTGAGATACTTCTCTTTTCAATAGTATAGAGTTCTTCATCACTCAATCCAAAATAATGTCCAATCTCATGTAAAACAACCCGTTTTACTTCCTTCTTTATATCCGGTCTCTGGCTATTCTTATTAAGCTTGTTGAGTATAGGTTTTCGATAAATAAGAATTCTATCGGGCATAACATTACGGTAATGTATTCCCCTTCTTGTTATAGGGATACCCTGATAGAGACCTAAGAGGGAGCAGGGAGAAGTAATGCCCATTTTTTTTAAAATACTTTTTTCGGGAATATCTTCAATATGGATGGCTATATTCTCCATTTTTTGCCTGAAGTAATCCGGCAATTCACTTATTGCCTCAATTACTAATTCTTCGAATTCTTTTTCCAACATCAGAAGACTACCAGCCTTTTACATCTTTTTTTATACTATTAATAAACTCTTCAACCATCTTTACATGGTACTGTTTTTTAAATGCTTGATAGTTAATGTTCATAACAGCTATTGGTTTTTGGGGAATAATATGTTCCATATATAATAATATTTTATTCAGGTCTGAACCCAGACAGGTACTAAAAAAAGCAAATTTATTTATTTTTTCCTTATATTCTTTTAAAAAACTGAGAATTGGTGTTGACATATTGCCAGCCCAGATTGGTGTTCCCACTATAATTAGTTCATATTGGGCAGGGTCTTTTTTTAATTTTTCAATAGGTATGGCCCTCTGTAAATAGGCTTCATTACCACTGCTTATAAATCCCAGCAGGCCCTTCCTATTCTTATGGTCATCTATCTCTTCAATCTCAGAGCCTAATTTTTTAGCTATAATCCCGGCTATATCTTCAGTCTTTCCCGAACGAGAATAGTATACTACTAATGATTTCATAACATCCCCCATCTCTTCAATTTATTTATATTGATAAGAGTACCCTGAAGTCCAATCAACCAGTCATCCACTTGATTTTACCTTTCTTTATAAGGGCTTTACCCTGAGTAACATTATTGAACAACTTTTTAATCCATTCCTCTTCTGCTGGATAGAGCAGTGCCTTTAAGTTTACTTTCTCACCATATTGGATATCTTCTATCTTGCCGGATTTACTCTCAACAGATTGTAAAATTGTACCCAGTGACTTATATTCAATACCTTCCATGATAAATTCCTGCATGGGATATTTTCTTTTTTTACCTGCTTGTTGTAACCCCATTCGTGCAGTATCTCTATAGGCTTTAATCAATCCGCTTATTCCTAATTTAATCCCTCCAAAATAACGAACAACTACTACTATAACATTGGTTACTTTCTCCTGTTTAATAGCCTGTAAAATAGGGGGCCCAGCTGAGTTGGAAGGTTCACCGCTATCAGAGTATTGCGTGATTTCATTTTTCCCAGAACCCAGGCGATATGCCCAGCAATGATGTGTAGCATCTGGAAATTCTTGTTGTACTGATTTTAGGAAAGTTCTTGCTTCGGTCTCATCTCCTATCTCTTGTACCAGAGCAATAAAACGACTCTTCTTGATTGTATTATTATATCTGGCATAATGAGCTACAGTCTGGAAATTAGAGATTTTCTTCATAATGGTTAGTCAGTTACAGAATGTTCTTATGTTGATATTCTTGAAAACATTGCACAATATTTTCTCGAGTAGAATGAGAATATATCAATAGAATTAGTATTTTGTCAATACCGTCCTGCTGAAACTTTATAGAAACTTGATAATCTGGCAATAATAGTTTTGATAAAAAGAATTTTTTCTGAGAGGGAAGTTTTATTTCTTTAACAGAATCCCAGCATATCTGAAACCGCCTTACTTCTCCACTATACTCGTTCTGACTGCCTCCCAGCAAAGATGACCAGAAACTCTTTTTGGGAAAGGTCTGAAAATAAAGGGAGCTATCGGTAAAATACAACAAACCCCAGGTTCTGGGCTCTAAATCGCTGTAACCACTCCTGTATTCACACATCTCTTTTCCAAAAATTTCTTCACCTATTTCTTTCTCTATCTGTTGCCAGAATTTTATTGCTTCTTGCTGGCTATTTTTTCCCAATATTTCCTCCTCAGCCCCATTAATATGCATTGTTTAATATTTTATATTAACCGCTATTCCCCTTAATATTCAATAATGACCGGTGGAAGTCCTATCTATTTATGAATGTCGTATAGAAATCTTTTTAAATCTGATGGGATGACATTATCTGAGCCCCTGCTTTTTGTAATTCTTCATATTCCTGAACAATTTTTTCCTGTTCCCGGGCAAAATTGGCAATGGCATCCCTGATTAAAACGACTTCAAAACCCTCCTTCAAAGCATCCAGGGCGGTGGATTTAACACAATATTCTAAGGCTATTCCACAAAGATAGAGTTTGGAGACACCTCTCTCTTTTAGATAGTTGCTCAATTCAATATTGGTTGCCTCAAAACCCGAGTATCCATCATCCCTATTGCCAGTTCCTTTATAAAAGATTTGGTTAATCTTTTCTTTATGTAATTCTTCAGGAAAATCAGCACCTCTGCTTCCAGCCACACAGTGTGTAGGCCATTCTTCAAAATGAGCAGTCTCTTTGGGGTGCCAGTCCTGTGTAGCCAGTATCAGGTCAAACTTATCCATTAGCTCGTTAATAACCGGGATAACCTGCTCTGCTTCAGGTACAGCCAAAGTTCCTCCTTTTATAAAATCATTTTGTACATCAATAATCAATAGGGTTTTCATACTACAATTCTCCTCAATCTATAGAATAAATTTTTCATAGTACCTTTTATTATGCCTGAAAATTATTGCTCTGGCAAATGTTCAAATTAAAAAACGAAGTGCGCCTTATATTATATAATGATATCCATTTCACTAACATATTTTACTATCTTTGGCTTGATAATCCAAGTTTCTCTTTGATTAAACATTATTTTTTTATCTTTTAGTACAAAATATGATAAAATTATTCTGATAGTATACAATAATTAAGCAATATAAACTCTTATATGGAAAGGAAAAGGAATATATCCCTATGCCTAATTATACCTATGAATGCCAGGATTGCTCCTGTGTCTTCGACATAAGGGCATCTATCGGGGAGATGGAAAAAGGTAATTTTTCTTGCGAAAGATGTGGTAGCAAGAATATTAGAAGGGTTTTTGATGGTTTTGGTTATTGTAAAGGAAATGGCAGTAGTTCTTCGAGCAGCTCTGGTTGTGCAAGTTGCAAGGGCGGAAATTGTTCAACCTGTAACCATTGAATTCACGCTGTTATGTCTGTTTATTTTTTATTGACAGGAGAGAAATACTATGAAAGTTGCACGGGTTTCAGAAATGCAAAATATGGACCGGGAAGCTATTGATAGGTATAAAATAAGTGATGAACTGTTAATGGAAAATGCCGGATTATCTGTATTCGATACCATAAACAGGGAATTTAATATCAGGGATAACCACTTCTTTATCTTCTGTGGAACCGGTAATAATGGCGGAGACGGATTGGTGCTCGCCAGAAAACTTCATTCTGCTGGCGCCAGGGTCAGAATTTGTCTTCTCGATAACCCGGAAAAATATAAGGATGCTGCCCAAAAAAACTGGCAGATAATTAAAGAATTAAAACTGCCCGTCCTTCTTTCTCCTTCTGCAGAAGAACTGAATTCTTTAATAAGTCCTGATGATATTATTATCGATGCTATATTTGGCACCGGTCTGAGCAGGGAGATTACCGGATATTTCTACCAGATTATTCAATTAATTAATAATAAAGATAATCAGGTTGTCAGTGTAGATATTCCTTCGGGAATAAACGGCAATACCGGCAATATCAACGGTATAGCTATCAAAGCAGACTATACCGTTACCTTTGGCTTACCAAAGGTAGGAAATATTCTCTATCCCGGTTATAGCTATGGAGGGGAACTTTTTTTAAGCCATATCTCTTTCCCTCCGGAGCTGTACAATGATGAAAAACTCAATATCCATATAAATACACCTGTATCTCTTCCTGAACGCCAGCCTGATGGACATAAAGGGACTTTCGGCAATGCCCTCTTTATAGCTGGTGCACCTTATTATTATGGTGCTCCTTATTTTGCCTCCCTATCCTTTCTGAAGGCAGGCGGCGGCTATTCCCGTCTGGCAGCCCCCTCTTCCCTTATTCCATTTATAGCCAGTAAAGCGAGTGAGGTGGTATTACTTCCTCAAAAAGAAACAGAGGCAGGAACAATCAGTTTAGCTGCCTTTGATGAGCTGGTGCAATGGTCAGAAAAAGTGGATATTGTTATCATAGGACCTGGCTTATCCTTACATGAAGAGACGCAATCTCTGATAAGAAAATTAATAACAGAGATAAAAAAACCATTAATCATTGATGGGGATGGCCTTACCGCATTAAGCAAAAATACATCTATACTGACAGAACGAGAGCATCCCACCATACTAACTCCTCACTATGGTGAGATATCGAGCTTGATAAAACGGACTGTTCGGGAGATCAAAAAAGAGACTATCGGGGTTGTAGAAGAATTTTGTAAAAACTACAATTCTATTCTGGTTGCCAAAGGTGCTCATTCTATAATTGGATTGCCCGCTGGCAAGATATATGTAAATATGACCGGTAATGATGGAATGGCCACTGCTGGTTCCGGTGATGTATTAACCGGCACTGTTGCAGCAATGTACACACTGGGATTACCTGTTGAACTTGCTGTAAGAGAGGGAGTATTAATCCATGGTTTGGCCGGAGATATTGCTGCCTGTGAAAAAGGTAAGGATGGAATTACCGCTCAAGATATTTTAAATTATCTACCTC
>JAQVGY010000034.1:6000-8794 GCA_028696495.1 Atribacterota bacterium | reverse complement strand
TCCTTTGGCAAAATAGGAACCCAATAATAAGATTCTAATTTTGTCTTTAACAATAGACTTTATAAAAAAATTCTCCTGAAGTAGAATCAGCAGGAGATTTTTTTATTTATGGTAAAATAAAAGAAGGGTTAGTGTGATTCCGGTATTATAATTTTAATTACAAAGTAAAGGAGTATAATTTTGAAGACTGAGAAATTGTACTATAATGATTCATATCAAACAACCTTTAAAGGTAACATTTTGGAAAAATATGTTGTTCAGGGACAACCCGCACTGATACTGGATAAGACCTGTTTTTATCCTTCCAGCGGGGGACAGATTAGCGATAGAGGGATGATTGAGGGGATACCGGTCCTATCTGCAGAGGAGGAGAATGGTAAGGTAATACATTATTTAGAGAAGGAGATTGGTGCGGGGATAGGCGAAACTGTTTGTGGTAAAATCGACTGGCCTTATCGTTTCGACCATATGCAGCAACATACCGGTCAGCATATTCTATCCGGTGCCTTAATGAAGCTATGGCAAAAAGATACTCAATCCTTTCATATGGGTGAGGAAATCTCTACACTCGATATTCCAGCCATGGTACTCGATGAACAAAAAATAAGAGAGGTAGAACAGCTCACCAATCAGATTATTTATGAAGATAGGGTAATACATAATTATTCTGTCAAGAACAATGCTGAATTGAAAGAAAAAGGCACCTTTAGAATTAAACATGAACAATTTGAAGAGTTGAGAATCATTGAAATTGATGGATTTGATATATCTGCCTGCGGGGGGACTCATTGCAATAGAACAGGAGAGGTAGGACTTATAAAAGTAACAGGATGGGAGAATCGCAAGGATAAGATAAGAATCTCCTTTCTCTGTGGACTCAGGGCTTTTGCTGATTATCAGAAAAAACATGGTATTATTAAAAACCTTTCCCATTATTTCACTACCGGGATAGAGCAATTGGAGGAAAAAATAATACAATTAAACCTGGAACAGAAAGAACTGAGCAAATCGGTTGACAGGATGGAGAGAAGGATAGTGGAATTTGAGAGTGAAGAGCTTAAAAAGGAAAACCGCAGAGAAGAAAAGGATTTTTTCCTTATTGATAAATTATTTATGGAACATAAAATTCAGAATATAAGACAGATGGCACAGCTCTTAGCCAGAGAAGAGAAGTCCATTATTGTCCTGGGTGCTGAAAAACCTGAACCGGTATTGTGTTTAGCCCTTTCCTCTGATTTGAAATTCCCTGTTAAGGAAATGTTCAATAAGGTGATGCTTGAGTTTAAGGGAAAAGGCGGAGGAACAGAGAATTTGGTTCTGGGAAAATTGGAAAGAGAAGATGACCTGCAAAAAGCCTATCAGAGGTTGGTTCAATTAATACTTTCCTGAAGAGGTAAAAATTTAAGAACAGGTAATTAATATTTTATGATAACAGAAGTAATATCCTTTTTGAGACAATATAGTAAATTCAATATTTCTATCAGGATACTATTAATTTTTATCTTACTGTTAATATTTACACTTAATGGGTATGCTGAGCGGGATTTTGAAAAAGAAGAGAGAATAGGCCGACGTCTGGCGGAGAATGTAGAAAAGCAGTATGAACTGATTGAAGATGATGAGATTATTGAGAAGGTTCAGCAGATAGGAGAATATTTAAAAGAGGCATCAGGTATCGATGAAATTAATTATCAGATTAAAATTGTTGAACGGGAAGGGCCCAATGCCTTTGCACTACCCGGCGGATTTATCTATTTAACGGCGGATTTATTAGATTATGTTCATTCAGATGATGAACTGGCAGCGGTTATAGCACATGAGATGGGGCATATTATTCATCAGCACTCTATCAAACAATTGCAGGACAAGCAAAAATTTAAATTGGTTGAATTGTTAACTCTGCTGGTAACCGGAGATTCCACACTGGGTATTTTAAGTGAGCTAACCAGTATTACCATACTCAATTCCTATCGACGGGAATATGAGGAAGAAGCAGATTTGACTGCTCTGGAATTGCTGCATAAAAGTCACAACTATCACCCGGTAGCGCTATTGACTTATTTCGAAAGGGTAAGCAGTGAATATATGCTAAAACCCAATATAAATATGGGTATTTTTAAAACTCATCCCGAGGTAAGTGATAGGATTAAGAAGATTAAACAATATCTCGATGAGAATAATATAGATATAAATCGCCGCTTAACAACTAATTATCTGGTAGTAAGAGGGGATTGCCTGACAGAAGAACCGTTTTTTTTAGCCCAAATCTTTATCAATGATGAGCTCATATTATCTTTCACAGGAAGTGAGGAAGATGTAATCAGCTCAAAGATGAGAGAAGTGGTTTCTAAGTTTGACTACTCTTTAAAATTGGACCTTCAGGCATATGAAATAATATTACACGCTTATGAGAGTGACGGAAGAACCTCTCTCAGCATTGGTAGGGAAGAGATTGTATCTCTATCTCAGGAAGAGGTTCAATACCAGGGAATTACGCCACAGGAGGTTTTAAAAGAAACCAGGGAAAAGATAGCCCGTATTTTATGGAGGTTGAAATTGGAATTACCCATCTTTTTGCTTAATGAGTAAGGTTTTAAAGGAAAGAAGGTATCAGTAAATTAAACAATAACTCGGTATTGTGACAATTTATATCACAATACCGAGTTATTAAATTTACAATATAAATGATTTTTGTTTTTAATATCTATCCGATGATACCAACACTGTTTAAGAAGACTACAAATATGGCGATAGGTACCACATATTTTATCAGGAAGGAATAGCTGGTACCCAG
>JAQVGY010000034.1:0-5900 GCA_028696495.1 Atribacterota bacterium | reverse complement strand
GTTGAGGTGATTGAGCTGACAAATATGCTGCCATGGTCTGCTCCAGCAGCCATATAGACACCTGATTTAAACATATAGGCTAAAGCCCAGCCGGCAACAACAGAATAGTAAGAAAGAATAACAAATCCAGCTAAAACACCCATAAACCCTACTATAACCCAGGGGGTACCGGGAGCCAGTTTCTTAAAGGTGCCCACCGCAGCTAATTGTGTTTTACGCCCCAGCAGTAATTCTGAGTTCATTACTGGATAGCCTACAAAGATTAAGAGAAGTATATAAATCAAGACAAAAAATCCACCACCATATCTTCCAGTGATGAATGGGAATCGCCAGATATTCCCCAGACCGATTGCTGAACCGGCTGCAGCGGCGATAAATCCGATACGAGATCCCCATTGACCTCTTCCATTTTCTTCCATTTTAATTATCTCCTTATATAAATTTAAAATAATGTAATAAATGTTTTTTAAATAAAAAATAATTTTTTGTGGATTCCCATGTTAGTAAAAGTTAGTAAAATGATTGGTTAAATAAATTTGTAGTTTTCAATACTTACTTCTATTACCACCTCCTATAAATTTATTTTAATCGGGACCCAGTGGGATGAGTAAAGCTAAAGCGTAGAAGTGCTTAGAGAAATAGATGCTAAATAAACTGTGAAATTATTAGTAGGTCCTAATTAATTTTATAGTGTAACATCTTTTTATATCAATGTCAAAGAAGTTAGCAAATTAAATTTTAACTCAGAATAAAATAATAAAAGGAAATGTTTCTAATAAGAGTTAGCTAAATAGAAAAAAATGTTATAGTACTGTAATTAATTTTTAAAAACAATAGTATCATTGTTCATATAAATAGTAAAGAGCTAATTAAAATTTTTTGAACAAAACTGGTAAAAATATTTGCAGTAGCTTATAATTTTAAAATAAAATATTTTTGATATCAATTAATACCAATAACATCTATATTTGTGCAGCGAGGCCTGTTTTATTATAATTGATGATATAATTATTCACATTATATTATATTATAGTATTATTTGCAAAGTAAAGAGGTTGTCAATAAAATGAAAAATATTAATGGTAAGGTAGGAGCACATATTCTGGTCAGTGGAAGAGTGCAGGGGGTAGCCTTTCGTTATTATGCCAGAAATATTGCCAGTCAGCTGGGGGTCAGTGGCTGGATAAAAAATCTTCCCGATGGCAAGGTGGAGCTTTTGGTAGAGGGTTCTAAAAATTCAGTAGAAGAGATGGTTGAATGGTGTAAAAGGGGACCTCGAATGGCTGAAGTAGAAGACATAGAGGTCGATTGGTTGCCCTATTCCGGAAAATACAACGAATTCCAGTTAAAAATGTAATAAAAATTGTGGAAGGGGTAAAAAATTATTCTCTTTCCGGTATTGTATCATTTGCTCCAATATATATTTATAAATTCTAAGACTGTAGAGAGGTATAAGAAACATGTTCATATTACAAGAAGTGTCATCCTGGGCAGCATTTTTAGCGGGGATTTTATCTTTTCTTTCCCCCTGTGTTCTGCCTTTAGTTCCCGGATACATCTCCTTTATTTCTGGTTTATCTTTAGAAGAATTGAGCAGCCGTGATGAGAAAACACATCACTCAATTCTTCGAATTTTGGCAGGAGCCCTCAGTTTTATTGTGGGGTTTTCACTTGTATTCATATTATTGGGAGCTTCAGCAACCTTGCTGGGCAGGTTTATGCAACAGTACCTGGTCTGGTTTAAAAGAATAGGAGGTATTGTCATTATTATATTCGGGCTGCATATGCTGCAATTAATCAATATTCCTTTTCTTCATTATCAAAAAAAGTTTCAAGTGAAACAAAATATATCTTTCAATATGTTCCTAACGCCATTTCTTATAGGTTTTGCCTTTGCCTTTGGCTGGACTCCCTGTATAGGACCTATCTTAGCGGCAATCCTGGTCTATGCCGGTACTCAGGAGACAGTGAGTAAAGGAATAAAATTATTATCATTTTACTCTGCCGGTCTGGCTATCCCATTTTTGTTCACCGCACTGGCTGTAAATCAATTTTACAAAATGACCGGAATAATTAAGAAATATTTTAATATCATAGAAAAGGTTGGTGGATATCTCTTGATTATCATCGGTGTAGTTATGGTTGCCGGCACCCTCTCTTTCCTCTAAAATTCTTTGCGGCTGATATTTGACATAAGAAGAGGTTGAGGTATAATGAAAAGAATTCAAAAATCGAAGAAATAAGAAGGTAAGATAATGGTTTTTAGAACACTAATGAAAAGAAAAAAGACAGAGTTAATCCTTTTTTTAACTCTGATTGGTTTAATCTTTACCGTATTACATTCTGTTGATTATAATGATACATTCTTTGTTAAGGCGCAGGATAATCCTCAGCCGCAGTGGCTGACCTATGATAAAGCATTGACGAAATCTAAGGTTGAGAATATCCCCACACTGATTTACTTCTATTCAGATAATTGTGGCTGGTGTCGAAAAATGGAGACAGAAACCTTCGCTAACAAGGAGATACAAGAATTATTAAATAATAGCTTTGCTCTGGTTAAAATAAATGGAAATTCCAATAAAACAGTTCAGGTTGAAGATGAGAAGCTCACAGAGAGACAGCTTGCTACTGAAGCCTATCGGGTTAATGCATTTCCCACCATCTGGTTCTTAAATAGTGGCAATGAAAGAATCGCCAATTTACCGGGATATGTGCAGCCAGATGTTTTTTTGCAAATCCTTGTCTATATTAAAGATGATTTTTATAAAAAATACACCTTTCAAGAGTATATGGAATTAGAGAAAAATAAATAGGGATAATCTATAATTGATACAGTACAAATACTATCTTTTCTTAAATATACCAATCTGTCAGATATAACAGTATCCGTTACAAATTTACAGAATAATCCGCTCTGTAGCTACCTGTCCATTAACTTATAAACAATTAAAAAAATTGTAAAATAAGGTTCTATAAAGATTATATAATATGACAATAGCAGCAAAAGTTGATAATACAATAAAAAGAATCAGGCAATTCAGTGCAGGGAAAAAAGTGAATATTGCCTTTTCCGGTGGGTTGGATAGCACTTTAGTATTGTTTTTAGCCAGAGAGACTCTGGGTAAGGAAAGGGTGGTGGCAGTGAATATTGATTTTGGCCTTTTTACTTATAAAAGAGCCACCCAAAATATTAAGACTATATGTGAAGAGCTGCAGGTAGAATTGTATCAGATTTCCGGGGAGAGCGAACAGAGAGAGATGATGAAGAGAGGGCCGGACTGTAATCTCTGTACTAAAAAGATAAAATTAGGTTTAATAAAAGCCTGTGCCGGGGATAAGCTCATACTTACCGGCTCCAACCAGAGTGACAGCTGGGGTAAATATGGTACTGAGTATTCCTCTCTTTATTTTGCTCCTTTATTCTCCTATTGCAAAGAGGAGATACAGGAAATGGCAGATTTTTTGAACTTGAAGGTTGGGCGGATTGGGGAGCATGCTTATAGGGAAGGCTGTAAATTGAAACATCTACTCAAACCTCTGGTTAATCTTGACTACCATGGAAAGGCAGTAAGTCTTTCCAATGAAATATTATTAGAGCAGATGAAGGAATTAAATATCTATAGTGAAATAGCCAATGTCAAGATTATCGGACCTTTAAACAATAACATTGCCCTTATCAATATATACCCGATACCAAGCAACCAGGAACATTTAAAAAAAATTACTGATAGTATCTCCAGCATCAAGGAGATTGATAGCTGTACCATCGTTTCTCAGCCCTTGCAGTTAACTATAAAAGCCAATAAAGGGCAATTCAATAACCTGCGTTCGCGCTATTGGGTTGAACAGGGCAGATTGCAGCGGGAATTTGCTGTCCCACTCGAATTCAGATGGTTATTAACCACCAATCACAGGTTGAAAACATTCCAGGTTGTAGATTATAATTATAGAAAAGCAAATTAGAATAGATGTAGACATAACCGGGCGATAGTCTGTGCCACAGTTTATATAAGAGTTTATACCAGAATACAAAAATCTTAAAGGAGTATGATATGAACAAAGAATTAGGTTTTGTCAGTCCTGGACAGGAATTAAAAAGAGCTGCAGAATTGATGGCTCTATCGGCAAGGACAGCACCGAAGTCGGCAGGCAAAGATTTTGTAGTAATTAAAATTATCAGTGGTGAAGAAGTGAACAAGCTGGGTGAGGCGATGATAGAGTATGGTATGGAGAAGAATAAGCGAAATTTTGACCGGGATGGTGAAAATGTAAAAAATTCTCCGGTAATACTGCTAATTGGTTTAAAAAATTCTCAGACTATGGGTCTGGACTGTGGTGCCTGTGGGTTTGATACCTGTTCTGAATGTGAGACCCATGAGGGACCCGAATTTGATGGTCCCCAGTGTGCTTTACGTATTTTGGATATGGGAATAGCTATTGGTTCAGCAGTAAAAATGGCTTCAATTTTAGGTATTGATAATAGAATCATGTATCGAATTGGAGTAGCTGCCAAGAAATATGGCTTTATAGATGCCAGTTTTGTAATGGGTATTCCCCTTTCCACAACCGGTAAGAATATTTATTTTGACCGTTAGAGGAAAAATTATTTCAGTACGATAATCTTAAAAGAAAATCTAAGGTATGAAAATATTTCACAGAAAGTAGGATTATACTGTGTATTTTTTGCACAGTTCGTAATATAATTATTATATTTCCTTCTCATAGGAGAAAATTGAAAATAGAATAAGGTCAAAAAAAAGACATTTTATAATCTTTTCACTAATTTTTAAATCTATTTTGAAAAAATAATGGATTGATACCAGTCTTGGCATAAAAATTGCTTCATATTATTTTGTAGAGAACCAGGTCTATAAAATCTATAAATAGGAGATGATGTTTATGTCAGAACCGTTCTGGTAATTGAGTAAAAGATTTTTATCAAATTATATTACTAAATTTAAGCAAACAACAAAAATTAATTTTAATTAATGAGGAGGATGTGACATGTTTAAAGATTGTCATATAAAGAGACAATATGCCCGTTTAACAATAATAGCACTTACCTTTCTGCTTATATTAACTTCGAGTACGGGAGTTTTTGCAGCTGCTGAACCATTAACCATTCAATCACTCAGCGATGATATTGCCGAGATAGCAGAAAGAGTTGGACCGGCAGTGGTAAATATCGATGTTGTTCGTTATGTACAGACCTCACCTTTTAACTTCAGAGACCCCATCTTCGAATGGTTTTTTGAACAACGTGAAGAATTTAGGAGGAGGATTCCTCAAAAGGGAGCCGGCTCAGGTTTTATTGTTGATAAAGAGGGTTATGTACTGACCAATGAGCATGTAGTAAGTGGAGCAGAAGAAATAAAGGTGACCCTCTCTGATGGCAGAGACTTTAAGGGGAGAGTTGTTGGTTCAGATGTTACCACCGATATGGCTATAGTCAAGATTGAGGCACATGACCTGCCGGTAGTAGAGTTGGGTGATTCCGATGTATTGAGGGTAGGTGAGATAACCATAGCCATCGGTAATCCATATGGTTTGGAAAAGACAGTTACCATGGGTGTAGTTAGTGCCAAAGGTAGAAATATTTCTGCCGGTAGTGATGGTCATGAATATACCAATCTGATTCAGACCGATACAGCAATTAACCCCGGGAACAGTGGTGGGCCACTTCTTAATACTAAGGGCGAGGTAGTTGGAATCAATACTGCCATAATCCCCTATGCTCAGGGTATTGGTTTTGCCATACCTGTCAATATAGCCAAAAGAAATCTTGATGACCTGATTAAACTGGGTAAGGTAAGAAGGGCATGGCTTGGTGTCTATATTCAGGAAGTAACCCCTGAGATAGCAGAGCAATTTAATCTGGAAAAAGCAGAAGGGGTACT
>JAQVGY010000033.1:5345-9158 GCA_028696495.1 Atribacterota bacterium | reverse complement strand
ATAAGGAAATTACAAATTAAAATGCAATTCACATTATCAGAATATCTGGAAAAATTACTAAAAAGATATCAGTTGCATTATGATGTAGAAATTAATAAGTTTATCTCAGGAACCAAAATAGATATTTATGCCCTTTCAGTGATAGAACATTACCGCAACGTTTTTAATAAAAAAATAAAAATTGACCATTACCAGGAGAGAGAAATAATCCTGGTGAATGGATTTGAAAAATATATAGAAGACAACGATATTAATGAATATTTTCAATTTTTAAATAAGGCTGCTCAAGAATTAGTTAATCCTTCCTTTGATGTAATGTGCCATGTTATTAATGGTATCCTGGTTTCTGCTGGCGGTTTCTCCCAGGAGGCAATTTCTGTTTCCCAGAGATTTAAGTATAGTAAAACATTTGCTTTGGGAATAAAGGGATGGTGTGATATTCGATTACTATTGATTGATATAAAAAATAATGCTGTCTTTTTTAATGTTAAAGGTAGAGAGATTGCAGAAGTATATTCTTTTAATAAAAATAAAGAGTTTGGGGGTGGTAAAAAAGAGTCGATAAGATTATAAATTTATTATCTTTTAATTTTATTGTTAGTTTTGTTGGGGCATTAATCTTTCAAAACCGTTTAAACACAATTTATTCTTTATCTCTTAATTCATTAATTTTATTTTCTGTTAATTGATAATGTTTAAACAATAATAAAATAATTTATAATTATATCTGACCTTATTTTTAACTTAAGGAGGTTTTTTATGAATCTTTTAACAATACTGATTTTAGCTATAATTATTTACTTGATTGCCTATAGGGTATACGGAAATTATTTAGATAAATTAGCCGGTGTTGACGAAAAAGCTAAAACCCCCGCACATGCTATGACCGATGGAGTAGATTACGTGCCAGCCAAGGCGCCGGTATTATTAGGTCACCACTTTGCCTCTATTGCCGGGGCCGGACCAATTACCGGGCCAATTGCAGCGATTGTCTTTGGATGGCTGCCCTGTTTCCTCTGGATTGTGGTGGGTTGTGTATTTGTAGGCGGTGTTCATGATTATTTTGGTTTACTTACCTCAGCACGGCATAAAGGTAAATCTGTAGGTGAGATTATTGGACAATATGTTGGTAAACAGGCACGTACCTGGTTCTTATTATTTGCCTGGCTAACCCTGGTATTAGTTGTGGCTGTTTTTGCTATTTTAACGGCACAGGCCTTTGCTACCAATGCCTCCGTTGCTACCACCGGATTTTTGATGATGCTTATTGCTATTGGTATGGGATTTGCCTTATATCGTGGTAATATGAGCTTACCTGTTGTTACTGTGGTGGGAATTGTTCTACTCTTTGTTTCCATTTTAATCGGTCTTAACGCACCCTTCCTATACTTTAATCAAATTACCTGGACCTGGTTTTTAATTATTTATATCTTTCTGGCTTCAGTCCTGCCAGTCTGGATGTTGCTACAACCCAGAGATTACTTATCTTCTTTCCTACTCTATGCTGCTCTGATAGGAGGAGTGCTTGGGGTTATTATTGTCAGACCTGTTTTAGTTTACCCCTCTTTTACCAGTTTTAAAACAGGAGTAGGGTTCATGTTCCCCATGCTATTTGTTACCATAGCCTGTGGTGCGGTATCCGGTTTCCATTCCATGGTTGCCTCCGGTACTACCGCGAAACAGCTGGATAATGAAAAAGATGTCAGATTAGTGGGCTATGGTGCCATGCTTATTGAGGGTGTACTGGCAGTAATAGCTTTGGGAACAGCTGCCATGCTGACTCAGGAAGGAATGACTGCAGGTCTGGCTGAATGGGGTGGGGCAGTAGGTGTTTTTGCCCATGGTCTCAGTAAGTATATGGCTGGTTTTGGTGTCCCCGAACAGACTGGATTCGTATTTGGTTCATTAACTGTTTCTGCTTTTTTGATTACTTCACTGGATACGGCAACACGTCTGGGAAGGTACTGTTTTGAAGAACTAACAGCTGAGGCAATGCCCTCTATTTCTAACCGTTATATGGGAACCATTGTAACTGTTATTGCCGGCGGAGCACTGGCAATGAGCGGACAATGGTCGGCTATCTGGCCTATATTTGGTTCAGCAAATCAGTTACTGGCGGGATTAGCCCTCTTAAGTGCCACTGCCTGGCTGGCTCATCTGGGTAAAAACTTCAAAGTCACCTATTATCCCATGGCCTTTATGATGTTGGTTACTGTGGCAGCCCTGATTAACCTGGTATTTACCAATTTTGGGAAAAAGAATTACCTGTTGGGTTCAATTTCTATTTTGCTTTTAATTTTAGCCAGCTTTGTGGTTATTAACGGATTCAAGGCACTGGGTAAATTGCAGGAAAAAATCGCAGCTGTTAGAGATGAGTAAATATTTTAAAAAACAATAAGAGAGTAAATACACTCTAAGATAAGAATAGATTAATGCCCTGACTCTAATGATATAAAATAAGGCTGATTTGAGCCAGCCTTGTTAGCCATATCTGCTGTTCTGTTGTAATTATCAGCTACATTATTATAATAATACCTATAATATAATACAGTATAAATATGCGATTAGAAAAGAAGAGATTTACCGTAAATGCACAGATTTCAGAGCAAATATATTGCCGTTGAGGGGGCAATTGGTGTCGGAAAGACAAGCTTAGTGTTGCAGTTGAGTAAAAGGTATCACGCCCGGGCTATTCTGGAAGTGGTGGAAGAAAACCCCTTTTTGTCTCGTTTTTACGAGGATATAACAGACTATGCCTTTAGAACCCAGATATTCTTTTTATTAAGCCGTTATGACCAGCAGGTAAAAGCCACCCAGCAGGATCTTTTCAGACAACTATCATTTGCTGATTATATGTTTGCTAAGGATAGAATATTTGCCCATCTTACCCTTTCCGGAAATGAACTGTCTATGTACGAGCATCTATACCAGATAATTTGCCGTGATATTCCTGCTCCGGATTTAATAATCTATCTAAGAGCCAGTACCGAGCTATTGATGAAAAGAATAATGTTGAGAGATCGCCCCTTTGAACGTAAAATCTCTGTTCAATATATGGAAAGGCTGAACAGCTACTATGAAGATTATTTTACCAATCAGGATAACTTCTTCCAAACCAAGCTGGTTATCATCAATGCAGATGAGATAGATTTTATAGGAAATAGTCACGATTTAGAACTGGTATGTAAAAAGATTCAGGAGAAAGACCTGGAATAAGATAAAAGAGATTCAGGATGTAATGAAAAAGTTTATTATTGTCTCCGGAAATATTGGAAGTGGAAAATCAAGTCTGACAAAAATTTTGAGTGAACAACTGGGATGGAAAGCATTTTATGAGGTGGTAGAGGATAATCCTTATTTAGAAGATTTTTATAATGATATGAAAAAATGGAGTTTTCATCTGCAGATTTTTTTCTTATCCAAGCGCTTTCAGCACCACCAGAATATTGTTCGTGACCCCTGTTCGGTGGTACAGGATCGTAGTATTTATGAGGACGTTGATATATTTGCCCGGAATCTTTATGAACAGGGATTGATGTCCCCTCGAGACTACTGTAATTACAGAGAACTTTTCACTATTATGGTTGATTTTTTATCCCCGCCTGATCTGATAATTTACCTGCAAGCATCTATCGATACTCTCAGGAGGAGAATCTCCCTCAGGGGCAGGGACTATGAGAAAAATATTTCCAGTGGCTATTTAGAACAGCTAAATACATTGTATGAGAAATGGGTTACAGGGTTTACTATCTGCCCCATTCTTACCATACCAGCAGATGCTCTTGATTTTGTTCAGAGCCCCGAACATTTAAA
>JAQVGY010000033.1:0-5245 GCA_028696495.1 Atribacterota bacterium | reverse complement strand
CTCTCATTACCCTTATGGCAGCTGTGGCTGTGACAAAAACCATCATTAAGTTATTTCCCCAAACCAATGTTCAGATTAAGTGGCCCAATGATGTTTTAATAGATAATCGAAAAGTATGTGGTATACTAACTGAGATGAGTACGGTAGCAAATACTATTAAGTGGGTCATAGTGGGAATTGGCATAAATGCTAATAATGATTCCACACACCTGCCTGAGGAAATCCGAGAAAACACGCTATCCTTAAAAGAAGTTAGCGGACAATCCATTATCAGGGCAAATTTTATACGGAATCTCTGTATTGAATTGGAGGGGTATTATGAGCTTCTGAAAAAGGGAGATTCTGCCTTGATACTTAAAGAATGGAAGTCTTATAATAATATATTGGGAAAAAGAATTGATGTGAATATTGGGGATAAAATTATTACCGGAAAAGCCATTGCTCTTAGTGAAAAAGGTGCCTTAATATTAAAAACAGACACCGGGGAAATAGAGGAGATAATATCCGGTAGTGTTTTGCCTTAAAGAAAAGAGGAGAACAGGGAGGATATCAAAAACAAAAAATGTCAATATCGCAAAAAGATAATCAAGAAATAGCAATAGAAGAGAAACTTTCTACTGAGCAAAAATGGCTTTTAGAAATATCTTCTACCCATTTTGGTATCAATCAGAGAATAAAAAACCTCTTGACAAAAATTCACGATACTCCGCACAAACCAAAATTAATTCATGACGGGTTGAGAGAGGTAGCCCTAAGTGATATGTGGTTTTATAAAGCTCACCAGGAATCAAAAAAGGCTTTTCAGGCAATATTAACATTATTCAATAAACTACTAAACATTGAGGGGCTTGGCAAACAGGATAAATGGTTATTTCTTAATACTTTGGTGGAGTTTATTCTGGAGATAATTCAAAATGATGGTATTGGAATTGATACACTTGTTGGAGATATACTCACAATTCTGGAGAATACCTTACTCGATGATCCAGAAATCAGAATATATGCCTCCAGTTTATTGAAGAGGCTTCCTGTACAGTTTGTAAAGGGAAGAGATTATTTGCAGAGAATGGAAGATTTGCTGGAAGGGGCTCTCAAGGAAAATATTGCTATGTGGCGAGAGCAGCTAAATTTTCAGCAATGGTCTGAAGGGCAGGACAGATACTTTTCTGAAAAATATAATGATGATATTTTAAATATCACTGAAAAAGAAAAACAGCTCATTGAAGAGGTAGAGGAAAGGCTGTCTCAAGCCGGCAGCTGGGAGGAATTGGAGACCATTACCGGCTTCAAAGAACTCTTAAATGAGTTGACCTCTTTAATGGAAAAAGATACCCCCGTTTTAGAAAATATTTATTTCCTCTACTATTTACTGGAGACCCCGGCAATGCTCGGGTTTAAAGATACCTTATTAGTAGAGCTGGCTCATCTATATACCAGATTTACTATTGAGGAACTCAAAGAGTTATCCCTGGATGATTTTTTAAACAATACCTTCTCTCTCTTTGAAAGCATCAAGGCTGAAAACATAGAAAAGATTCTGGAATGCCTCTTAAAACTGGGTCAGAAGATATATGAAACAGGAGAACAGCTATATATAGATATTTTTATTGATTATCTTATCAAATTTGGCTTTATCTATCCCAGTGAAATAAAAATCGATGATGAGTGGCAGGTTCAGACCGATAATAATCATCTAAGGATGATTCGATTATGGCTTCATTTAATAAAGTGTTCCCCGCGCCATAGCAGCAGATTAATCGCTGCTCTAATTGTCAACTTACGGGAAGGAGGAGTACTTATACATGATAACGACCTGTTCCAAAGAGATATAAGCCAATTACTCAATAGTGATATTAAGCCGAATTATATCTTAATAAAACAGTTATTGAACCTTTTCCCGGTTTATTTTGACACAATTGGAGCAGAGGGAAGGATAAGGGAAATATCCACAGATATAGATAAGCTATCCTATAGTGAGGATAAACTGATTCATTTTTTAAGAAAACAGGTACACACAGAGAGTAATAACACTCAGATAGAGCTGATAAGAAGGATTTTCCGTTTCTGGTATGATAAAAATTATGAACCTCTCTTAGAATACCTCCCTCAGGATGTCCAAAGAGAATTATCTCCATCAGGAAAATGGTTTGTTCAGGCACACAATATTGTAAATCAACTCTGTAACACGCTAAAGTTAACCCCGGAAGCCGTACTGGAGGATAATATAGATGAAATCAGAAAGGTTTTAAATCAAACAATTGAGCTGGAAGAAAGTGGCAGCAAACGGGTGATTTACCTGATTGAACTCTATCAGCTTTTAAAACACAAATATACCCTCGATTACAAATATGTCTTTATCGATTTACGTAAATCGAGTTTTTTTAATAGCAAAGAAATAGAGAAATTAGAAAGAAGTATTAAAAATAACAGATGTGATACTGCCGTAAAACACCTCTTCCGTATGATATCCAGTTTAAAGAAGATTATTCTGGAATCCCCTAAAACTGAAGCCCAGGAGAGTATCTATCTCAAGCGGCATATCGCCTCAGGTATACCCTCTATGTATGGACAATATTCTGAACAGAAATTTGAGGCAATGGGGCTGGTTTTACGTTTGGAGAGATTTACCGATTTTCTTATCAGTAAATACATCGCTCAGAGGGATCTGGAATATATGACTATTGATGGTTTCCATAATGCTGCTAAAATTCTGGATTTATTTAAAGAAGGGTTAAGTTTAAATGGTATTTCCAATGAGAACTTCAATTCCCATCTGGAGATGCTTAATTATAGTTTCAAGTCTACCACCTTTTCCATGGACCAGTTTGTAAATATTTTTTCATTCATTACTCTCAATGTTAAAGAAATAATCGATAATTATTATATACTGCCCTTCAATTCTTCCTTGAAAATAATTATTCAACAAAATATAAAAGGAGCCGATACTATAAATAAGACTATTCAGGAACATATTATCTACAGAAAATCAGAGGAGTTTTACCGAAAAATGATTGTCTCGGCTTTTCTGGTGCAGAGCCTGGATAATTATGTCTCCAAAATACTGACTACTTTAAAAAATATGCTGGGCAGATTAAATCCTGAAGTAACAGACATGCTGCTCAACTATAACCCTAGATTGCTGACCACGTCCTTGCATAAATCTAATCCTAAGGTAGATAATCAGATATTTTTAGGTGCCAAAGCCTATTATCTAAAAAAATTATATTCTTATAGATTCCCAATCCCGCCGGGTTTTGTGCTTACCACAGAGTGGTTTCGAGATAGAGAAGCTATTATGCAATTTCCTGAAATGCACCAGGCAGTATTGGGAATGATAATAGATAAATTAGTAGAATTAGAAAGAATAACAAAAAAAAAGCTGGGAGATAAAAAAAATCCTCTCTTGCTTTCAGTCCGTTCAGGCACTGTCATCCCTATGCCCGGAGCGATGGATTCCATTTTGAATATTGGCATGAATGACGAGATAGTGGAAAGTTTAAGCAAAACCCCTGGCTATGGATGGGCTGCCTGGGACTCCTATCGAAGATTATTACAAAACTGGGGTATGGCTCATGGTATAGAGCGGGATGAGTTTGATAAACTTATCCTAAAATATAAAGAAATATACCAGGTAAAAGAAAAGAGAGATTTCAGCATAGACCAGATGAAGGAAATTGCCTTTTCTTATAAGGATTTATTGCTAAACTATGGAATCAAATTAGAAGAAGACCCTTTCAAACAGCTATTTCAGGCTATAATGCTGGTATTCCAATCCTGGTACAATGATAGGGCTCAAATATTTCGCAAGAAGCTTCAGATTGCCGAAGAATGGGGAACAGCCGTAATCGTACAGGAGATGATTTTAGGAAATATAAATTCCAAATCCGGCACCGGTGTATTCTTTACCAAGATACCCTTTGAAAAGAGTTCTGAGGTCACTCTATATGGTGATTTTACCTGCTGCAGTCAGGGAGAGGATATAGTATCCGGCTTAGTCTATACCCTGCCTATCTCTGAATTTCAAAATGAAAAATTCCCTCATCTCAAAGGAAAATCCCTGGAAATACAATTCCCGAAGATATATCAAAGATTACTGAAGCTATCCAGAGAGTTAATCTATGAGAGAGGTTATGAACACCAGGAAATAGAATTTACTTTTAAATCAAAACGCAAAAAAGATTTATATATTTTGCAAACCAGGCCATATGTCTTAAAAGAACAGGAAAAGATACCTGTATTTACCAGTCCGGATATTCTTAAATATCTGGTTGGAACGGGAATTGGAATAGGAAGAGGGGCAATGAATGGGCGCATTGCTTTTAATTTAGAAGATATGAGAATGCTGGTGGAGAAATATCCCCAGGACCATAAAATCTTAATTCGACCTGATACGGTACCTGATGATATAGAGATGATTTTTGAATGTGATGGATTGCTGACAGCACGTGGTGGAGTCACCTCCCATGCTGCCGTTACGGCTGCCCAGTTAGGGAAAATATGTGTGGTGAATTGCAAACATCTGATAGTGCTGGAAGGGGAAAGAAAATGTTTTATTGACGACCATGAATTCCAACCGGGTGATGAGATTGCTATAGATGCTAACCTGGGGAATATTTATAAAGGTCATCATACTATTGATTTAGAACAGATATCATATTTCGATGAAAGGGGAAGCTAATAAATTGAATTTTAAAAGTACAAAAAACTGTCTGGGCATAAATGGATTGGGCCGTATAGGTAAATTGACATTATGGTATCACCTGCAGGAGAACTATTTTGATAGTTTTATTATAAATACAGGACGACCTGTAGGAAAGAACCTACAAAATATCGCCAGCTTAATCGGTGCCGATTCCACCTATGGTTCCATAGAAAAATTTTTGTTTGGGATAAAAGCTGAAAGAGATATTAAGATTATTGATGAAGAAGAGAATCTTTTAGAGATTTTTGGAAAACCGGTCAAAATATTATGTGAAACGAGAAATCCTAAAAATATTAACTGGAGAGAATATGGAGTTAAATTAGCAATTGACACCACCGGTGCCTTTAATGACCCTGCTATTGATGAAGATAGCGAGAAAGGGAGCCTGAGGGGACATCTGTCTGCCGGAGTGCAAAAGGTTATCAACAGTGCGCCCTTTAAAATAAAGGATAAATCCAAAAAGATACCGGAGGACTGCACTACTTTGATTTATGGAATAAATCACATCTCCTATAATCATAATGAACATAAAATCATTTCTGC
>JAQVGY010000032.1 GCA_028696495.1 Atribacterota bacterium | reverse complement strand
CCCGGGATTATAATGGTATTAGGAAAGGAATACCGCAGGGTCAGACTGCTCTCTTTTTTAAACCCCTGGGAAGACCCCTTGAAAAGCGGTTTTCATATTATTCAGTCTTTGATAGCACTGGGTAGCGGAGGGGTAACTGGAGTGGGAATTGCCCAGAGCAGACAAAAGTTTTTTTATCTCCCTGACCAGCATACCGATTTTATCTTTTCCATTATTGGGGAAGAGCTGGGTTTTTTGGGTGCTTCTATTGTTATCATTCTCTTTCTTGTCTTTTTATGGAGAGGTTTTATGATTGCCTGGAGGGCAAGAGATACTTTTGGTGCATTGCTTTCTGCTGGTATCACCTCTTTAATAGTCTTTCAGGCTTTAGTAAATATCAGTGTGGTGACCAAAGTGTTTCCTACTACCGGGATTACCTTACCATTTGTAAGTTATGGGGGTTCATCATTAATTGTTAATATGTTTTGCTGTGGGATTCTTTTAAACATCTCAAAAAGTGTTAGAACAAAAGGTGAGGAAGTTTAACCATATGAGAATTATCATTACCGGAGGAGGTACCGGAGGACATATCTATCCGGGAATAAGTCTGGCGCGCGAGTTTCAGAGCAGAGATAAGAATAATGAGATTATTTTTGTGGGGACCGAGCATAAAATGGAATCAGAGATTATTCCACAGGAAGGATTTCGTTTTCTGGGTTTACGTGTTAAGGGAATAGAAAGAAAATTTTCTCTTGAGAGTCTATCAGCACTATTTCTCTTTCTGGGCTCCCTGTTTACCTCATATGGTATAATCAAAGATTTTAAACCTGACCTGGTGATAGGGACCGGAGGCTATGTAAGCGGGTCTGTTGCTCTGGTCTCTTCTCTGTTGGGAATTCCCACTTTTATCCATGAACAGAATGTTATTCCCGGTATTACCAACCAATTTTTATCTCTAACCGGCAAAAAGGTTTTTACCAGTTTTCCGGAATCAGCCGGGTATTTCTGGAGAAAAGAGAGAATAGTATTTTTGGGAAACCCGATTCGCAAGAGTATCTGGCAGGGTAATAAGGAAAAAATAATAAAAGAAAATAATCTGGATAGTACAAAAAAAACCATATTAGTGTTCGGCGGAAGCAAGGGAGCAAGTACCATCAATAAAATGGTATTGCATAGTCTCTACTTAATTGAGGAGTCAATCTGGCTGGAATGGCAGGTGTTGATTATCAGTGGTGAAGAAGATTTTAAGAACTTAACCGAAAAGGTAACCAAATCACCATTTAAAGAGACCGTTCGGGTATTGCCTTATCTGCATAATATAGAAGATGCCTATGACCTGGCTGATCTGGTGGTATGCCGGGCTGGTGCCACCACTATCGCCGAGCTGTCAGCTAAGGGAATAGCAGCAATATTGATACCATATCCTTATGCTACGGGCAATCACCAGCTCTATAATGCTCGATTTTTGGAGAGTAATCTTGCAGCCCTGATTATTGAGGAGAAAGAGCTTAACAGGGAGAAACTGGCAGCCGAATTATCCAAACTATTGACAGATAATAAAAGATTGGATTTACTTGCCCGGAATAGTAAAAAATTGGGTAAACGAAAAGCAGCTCAGGATATTGTTGATAACATATATGATTATATGGAATGTAAAATATCTCCTGGAAAAACTATTTAAATAATAAATAAAATAGTGTAAACTATTAGTTGAATAATAGTTCTTCCGGGAACGGACTGGAAAGGGTGTTTATGAATAAGTTCGGAAAGCGGATTCATTTTATTGGAATTGGCGGAGCAGGAATGAGCGGGATCGCCTCCATTATGCTCGATTTAGGGTATCAGATAAGCGGTTCTGATTTAAATAGTAACGTTTCTACCAGGAGGTTGACGGATAAGGGTGCAATGATTTATAAGGGACATGATGGCAGTCATGTACTGGGAGCAGGTCTGGTGGTAATATCATCAGCCATTAACAGAGAGAATCAGGAAATTATTGCCGCCCGCGAAAATAATATAGAAATTATTCCCAGAGCAGAGATGCTTTCCCGCCTGATGAATCAAAAATATCGTATTGCTGTTTCAGGTACCCATGGCAAGACCACTACTACCTCTATGATAAGTCTGTTGCTGGAAGGTATGAATTTGGATCCTACCATTGCCATTGGGGGTGAAGTAAACGATATTGGAGGGAATGCCAAACTGGGCAAGGGGGATTATGTGGTGGTGGAAGCAGATGAGAGTGATGGCTCTTTCTTATTACTCAATCCCAATATAATAATTATTACCAATATTGAGAATGATCATTTAGATTATTTCACCAGCCTGGAAAAAACCATGGACAGCTTCCAGTTGTTTATAGAGAAGATACCCGGAGAAGGGAGTGTAATATACGGCTGTGATTGTCCCAATGCCAGGGTGGTAACAGAAAGATCGATTGGTCGAAAAAATGCTATATCCTATGGGTTTCACCACTCTGCTCAGATAAGAGCAGTAAATACCTGCTTATCTAAAAATACTTCCCATTCTGAAATCTATTTTAAACAACATAGATTAGGTGATTTACAACTGAATATCCCTGGTTGTTACAATGTTTCCAATGCTTTAGCGGCAATTGCTACCTGTCTGGAACTGGGGATAAAGTTTCAGGATATAACAGAAATATTACACCATTTTACAGGTGTAAAAAGAAGACAGGAAATTATTTTTCAAAATGATAATGAATTTATGATTATAGATGATTATGGTCACCATCCCTCTGAGATAAAAGCATCCTTGCGGGCAATCAGGCAGGGGTGGCCTGAATATAGAATTATAACCGTATTCCAGCCACATCGTTATAGTAGAACTAAAATACTGTTAGAAAGCTTTGCTTCTGCTTTCCGGGATTCCCATATTGTTATAATTAATGATATATATGCTGCTAATGAGGAGCCTATTCCCCATATTTCTGCAGAGCTGATTTATCAAAAAATAAAAGAAGAACAGAGAGAAAATGTATATTATATTCCCGGCAGGAGGGACACTGTCTCTTTCTTAAAGAATATGATATCTTCCGGAGATATTGTTATCACTATGGGAGCCGGGGATGTATGGAAGGTAGGGACGGAATTGGCTAAAAAAATAAAGGGGTTTCCTGTAAAAAAGGAATAGATTGCCAATGTATAATAAAAACCAGATCTGGAGAGATATAATCAGTTGTAGTCTGGAAAGGGAAATCAAACCAGATGTGCCTATGAAATGCCATACATCATGGAAAATCGGTGGTAATGCCGATTTTTTTTGTATCCCCTCCCATCAGGACCAATTAAAAGAGGTATTATCCTTTGCTTTAAATCATAGTTTGCCCATATATATTATAGGTAATGGTACTAATATCTGGGTACCTGATGAAGGTATTAAAGGTCTGGTTATTAAAATTGTCCGCACTATCGACAAAGTTGAATATTCTGCTAAAATGGTAAAAGCAGGGGCAGGTATCCTCTTGCCGGCTCTGGTGAAAAAGGCAACAGAAAAAGAGCTCAGTGGACTGGAATTTGCTGCACATATACCCGGCACTTTAGGCGGGGCAATTATCAACAATGCCAGTTTTGGTAGTGAATCTTTATCTGAAATTGTTAATGAGATTTCCCTTTTTGATTACGGCAGTGGTTATATTAAGACACTTAAAAAGGAACAGTTTTCTTTCCATTACCGTGGTATCGACCTTGGGTGCGAAAAATTTGTCATATTAGGTGCCAGTCTAATCCTTTCTACCTCAGATAGGGAAAATATATTATTAAAAATAAAGAATGTTTATGAGCAGAGAAAAAAAAGTCAGCCGGTCAACTTTTTAACAGCCGGTTGTGTTTTTAAGAATCCTGAAGAGAAATCGGCAGGCTATTTGATTGAGAAGGCAGGTGCAAAGGGGTTAGTTTTAGGGGATGCCCAGGTATCTACCAAACATGCCAATTTTATTATTAACCGAGGTCAGGCTACTGCCGGTGATATACTGCAATTAATTGAAAAGATTGAAAATATAGTAGAGAAAGCCTTTGGCATAAGACTGGAGAGAGAGATTGACTTTGTCGGGTTACCGGGTTATAGATAATTATGATAATGAAGTAGAAATGGCAGATGAGGATAGGAAAGAAGGTAGTAAAGAATACAATTTATTCAGAGTTTTGCTATTTTACATTATTATAGGATTTTTAGGCTGGAATATTTTTTATTTTGTTTTTACCTCCTCCTGGTTTGATATAAAGAAGGTTACTATTAATGGCAATAATTATTTAGATAGTGAAACTATTTTAGCTCAGTCAGAATTAAATGAACCTGTTAATATTTTTCATTTTGATATAGAGAGAGCCACTAAAAAACTCTCCCATAACCCCTGGGTTAAAGATGTCACTATGAAAAAAATATACCCCAAACAGCTAAATATCAAGATTGAGGAACGGAAACCGGGGGCCCTTCTTTATAGTAATAATCTTTATTATCTGGTTACTGCAGAAGGGGTAATTTTGACCACCTTTGACCAGTTTAATAGTGATTTTAAACAATATATTATAACCGGCCTTGATGTTGGTTCCAGGAAGCCGGGTGAGATGATTGAAGACCAGGCATACAAAGAAACACAGAGAATAATCCATGGTCTGAATAATCTGTTCCCAGACCAATTTTATAAGATTGAGATTATCTCTGAAGAGGAATACCTTTTATTTCATAACAACAATAAGATAAAAGTCAGAATAGAAAATGGTGAACAGTTAATCAATGAATGGTATCTGCTGGAATCAGCACTGCAGAAAGTAGCTGCAGAACAGATACCCTTACAGGAAATAAACATGAAATACAAGGAAAGGTTGTTGATTATACTAAAAGATTAAAGGGCAACCCTGACATATTAAGAGAGTATTTTAAATTATTAGAATCAATAAAATATATTATCTTTAGAGATGGTTTATATAAAAAAGCCAGCATCGATTAAAATAAGAATAAAAGACAGTAAAAATACCTGGCTATTGTTAAAAAAGGAAGAATGGCTTGATTTAGCAGATAGGAGGATATTTATGAAAGGTGAGATATTATTAGCAGGTTTAGATATCGGAACCAGTAAAACTAATACACTTATAGCAGAATTGAGGGATGATAATACCATTGATATTGTTGGAGTAGGCTCTGTCCCTTCTAAGGGCATAAAAAGAGGCATAATTATTGATTTAGAACAGGCGGTAGATGCAGTCAGGGAATCGGTGAACAATGCAGAACGGATGGCGGGAGTGCAATTGGATTCTGCCGTTGTAGCTGTGAATGGGAGCCATATTACTTCATTTAACAGCCAGGGGGTAATAGCTATCTCCAAAGAGCACCCTGAAATAACTGAAGAAGATATTGAAAAAGTAATCGAAGCCGCCAAGGCAGGTGTTATTGCCCCTGAGAGAGAATTAATCCATGTTTTACCACGTGAATTTATTCTGGATGGACAGAAGGGAATATCAGACCCCTTAGGAATGAGCGGCTCACGATTGGAAGGAAAGGTACATATAGTTACCGGCTCTATTACTGCTATTCAAAATTTATTAAAATGTATGGAGATGGCTGATATTGAAGTAGATGAACTAATCTTTGGTAATTTATCCTGCGGAAATGCTATTTTGAATAGAACTGAGAAAGAATTAGGGGTACTTCTTATAGATATGGGTGCCGGCTCCTCAGATATTTCCATATTTATAAATGATAATATTGCCTATTCCTCTATACTTCCCTTAGGTGGAAACCAAATTACCAATGACCTTGCTATAGGTCTAAAGATTTCCATTGAGGAAGCGGAAAGGCTAAAGATTAAATATGGTAATGTGATGGAGAATTATGTTTCCCCCGATGATGTAGTTGAGATAGTAAGAGAAAAAAAATCAGTAAAAGAAAGAGTTGCCAAGAAGTATCTGGCAGATATTATTGAACCAAGAGTCCATGAAATATTGAGCTTAATCAAGGAGGAGGCAGAAAGATCCAATTACCTTAACAATATTACTCAGGGTGTAGTTTTAACAGGGGGTTGTGCCCTATTACCCGGTATTGCTGATTTAGCAAGTAAAGTATTTGAAAGAAATGTTCATATAGGTCAGCCAAATTATCAGGGTGAACTGAATGACCTGATTAATGAGCCAAGATTTTCAACCGTAATGGGGCTGCTTGATTACTCTCTGGAACAGGCAACAGCAGCTACTTCGAGGAGAACAAGGAGAAAGAAAAGTGCCTCAGTTTTTCAAAAGGCAGTTAATTGGTTAAGAGATTTCTTTTAATGTCAGGTAAAGAATATAAAGACAGGGATAAGTTTTAAAATATACTGAAATCAGGAAAGGAGGATTAGACTTGAATACTGTACCAGAAAAAATTGGATCATTTGTTGATATTAAAATAATTGGTGTGGGTGGTGGCGGAGGAAATGCTGTAAATAGAATGATTGAAGAAGGGATAAATGGAGTAAAACATATTTCTGCCAACACAGATGCCCAGGTATTAGCACTATCTAATGCTGAACAGAAGATTCAAGTTGGTACTCGCATAACCATGGGTTTGGGCAGTGGTTCCAATCCCGAAATAGGAAAAAGAGCGGTAGAAGAAGACCGGGATAAGATTAGTAAAGTTTTAGAAGGAGCCGATATGGTATTTATAACAGCCGGAATGGGCGGCGGTACCGGTACCGGGGGCAGTCCAATTATCGCTCAGATTTCCAAAGAGTTGGGGGCATTGACAGTAGCAGTAGTTACCATGCCTTTTTCCTTTGAAGGCATCAGAAGGAAAAAACAGGCTGAGGAGGGTATTAAATTATTAAAAGAATATGTAGATACCCTGATTGTGATACCAAATGACCGATTATTGCAGATTATTGCTCAAGACACTCCTGTTTTAGATGCCTTTAAGGTAGCCGATGAAATCTTGTTACACGGTATTAAGGGAATATCCGAAATCGTGGTCGAGCCCGGATTGATTAATGTTGACTTTGCCGATGTAAAGATGATTATGGAAAATGCCGGTACTGCCATCATGGGAATTGGCAGGTCTTCAGGAGAGAACCGTGCCGCTGAAGCTGCTTACAATGCAGTAAACAGTTCCCTGTTAGGGACTAAAATAACTGATGCCAGAGGTATATTGTTTAATATTTCCGGTGGTAAAAATATGACTCTATTTGAAGTGAATCAAGCTGCTGAAATAATTCAGGAAGCTGCCAATCCGGATGCCAATATTATCTTTGGAGCAGTAATAAATGAGTCCCTGGGAGAAGATATCAGGATAACCGTTATTGCTACAGGATTTGAAGAGGCTCCCGGTACAGAAGAAGAGCAGCTGAGAGAGGTTATTAGCGAGCCGGCAAAGTCTCAAGAAAAAGTGATTGAAATTGAAAGAGTTTTGCCCCAGGAAAATGTTAATGATTATAATTATGATGATTTAGAGATACCAACTTTTTTGCGTAAAAACAGATAATAAGTTCAGGGGAGAATGCTCCCCTGAACTCTTCAAATTTTCCTCCAATTTTCTTCAAATAAAATTTGTTCAAGAATGAATAAAGAGCTTGACATTGTATATTTAGTGTCTTACTATTGATTATAGCCCTAAATATGGAGATTATTATGAATTGTCCCTTTTGCAATTACCACGATACCGGAGTAATTGAATCGAGAACTATGGAAGACAGGCAGGTGGTAAGGCGAAGAAGATATTGTAAAAAGTGTAATAAACGTTTTACCACACATGAGCGGATTGAGTTGATGCCCTTAGTGGTAATTAAGAAGGATGAACGCAGAGAACCATTCAGCAGGGATAAGATTAAAAGGGGTATTTTACGGGCCTGTGAGAAAAGACCTATCAGTATGTTACAGGTTGAACAGATGGTGGATGAGATTGAAGAAAAATTGAAACAGAGTAGTGGTAATGAGATAAAAGCCCAAGTTATAGGTCAGATGGTCATCAATAGATTGAAAAAATTAGATGAAGTGGCTTATGTCAGATTTGCTTCTGTTTACCGCCATTTTGAAGATGTGGGAAGTTTTTTAAAAGAGATAGACCGAATCAAGGTGTCAAAAAAGAAGATTAAGGGGTAGAACTATGGTAGATACCATAAAAAAAAGAGAAGGTCACCTGGTTCCCTTTGACAGGGAGAAGATTTATAATGCCATTATCAGCGCAATGGAAGCAGTAGGAGAAAGAGACGAGCTGCAAGCCCGTAAGGTGACAGATTATGTAATATACAGGCTGGAAGTTAAATTTGAAAAGAGAACCCCTTCTGTGGAAGAAATTCAGGATATTGTGGAAGAACAGCTTATTGAATCCAGCTTAAGCAAAGTAGCCAAGGCCTATATTATTTACCGAAATAAAAAGAATGAACTGCGAAAAAAACTGCTGGTTAGAAGTGAAGAAAAGACTTATAAAAACACTACGGAGATGTCCCTTCTGGTATCTACTTCCACTGAAGAGACAGTAACTCCCTGGGAGCGAAGCCGAATTGTCAGGGCACTGGTGAAAGAAGCCCAGATTCCTCCCCCGGTTGCTCAAAAGATTGCCAAAAAGGTGGAAGAAAAGGTTTTAAATTTAAATTTTAATAATATTTCCACTACCTTAATCAGAGAACTGGTTGATAATGAATTGTTTACCGGTGGGTATGAGAAGAAATGGTTAAAGCAAAAAATTATAGGTATGCCGACCTATGATTTAGAAAGATTGTTTCTTTCTAAGACTAAAGAAAATAGTAATATTGCCACCAATAATCCGGAGGCAATCAACCTGGCTATAGCAGAAAATACTATAAAACAATACATGTTACAGGAAGTATTCAGTCAGAAAGTAGCTGATGCTCACTTAAGAGGTATAATACATATTCATGATTTAGGATATCCGCGTATTTACTGTTCCGGACACTCGCTGGAGTATATAAAAAAGTTTGGCTTAGATTTAGATAACCTTGATACCTCTTCATCTCCGGCGAAGTATGCCCGTACCCTCACAGGACATCTCAATACTTTTTTGTCCTCTATGCAGGCCTATTATGCCGGGGCACTGGGGATTGCCTATTTAAATATTTTCTATGCTCCATATCTGGTGGGAATGTCTTATGAGGAGATGAAACAGGAGGCGCAATACCTTATTTTTAGCGGCTCACAGAATGCCTTTTCAAGAGGGGGACAAAGTTTATTCTTGGATTTCAATGTTCATCTGGGAATACCGGAACATCT
>JAQVGY010000031.1 GCA_028696495.1 Atribacterota bacterium | reverse complement strand
AATCTTTCGCTTCCCAGCGATATTATTTACCATCTGCAAAAGGATGATTGCTTGATATTTTGTCCCAATTGTAATAGAATATTGGTCTGGAAAGATATAACGTAAATATTTGATAGCCATGTTACTTGTTATAATTAATTATGGCTTTTATATGGAAGCAAATGAATGATATTGTAAGAATAGTCGTTGGTCGTTGGTGTTTAGTCGATAGAGTATAAAGTTTTGGTTTTTAGTAAAAATAGAAAGACAAAGATTGTGGGTATAAATGTATGAGATTGCCACGACATGCTTCCAGCATGTCTCGCAATGACAAGAGAAATAGTTGGTATACACAGTATGCTAACCTATGCCCTGAATCAAAAGTGTTAACTATGTGTTGATTAAACAGTTTTTTCGGTATACGTTAGGATATAATATATCTCACCTGCGAGTATAACTCTAAGGATAAATAAAACAAAGATAAATAGGCATACTTTAAAAAAAGATTATATTTAAGTATTTAAGGGGTTCTAAAGGGGGGAAGTATTCTCCTTTATGAATTTCCCTTTATGAATGTTGGTAAGTAAATCGGGTAATCGCGGGTTTAAAACCCGAGGAAAGTCCGAGCTCCACAGGGCAGAATGCTGGGTAATACCCAGTGGGGGTGACCCCAGGAAAGTGCTGCAGAAAAGAGACAGCCAGTTTTACTGGTAATGGTGAAAAGGCAGGGTAAGAGCCTACCAGTTATTGGGTGACCAATAAGCTTAGCAAACCCCATTCGGAGCAAGATCAAGAAGAAAACAGATAGTGGCCCGCTATAGTTTTCGGGTAGATCGCTAGAGGTATAAGGTAACTTATATCCCAGATAGATGATTACCACACTGTTTTACCTTATGGTAAATACAGTGACAGAACTCGGCTTATGATTTACTTGCCAACTTAAACTTATTCAGATAGTTTTATATTTTTTGTACACCCATATCATCATCCATCACACATAGTATGGGTGTTTTTTATTTTGCAATAAAAATAGCCTTCTTTATATTTCTTTACCCCTCCCCTGTTTCTCATTATCAAATAATTAATTCCTTTTTATTTTCCAATAATCTAAAAATTTTTAAATTTTTTAAAAAAAGATGTTTTTTTTTGAAAAATGTAGTATACTGAGTTCAAAAGTGGAGGAAAGTGGAGGAAAGTGGTAAAGTGATGTTCCTGGGGCAATATGAACATTCCTTAGATAAAAAGGGCAGAATCATTATGCCTGCTAAATTCCGGGAGAATTTAGGAGACTCCTTTATCATGACCTTTGGTTTGGAAAAATGCCTCTTTGTCTATCCTGCAGAAGAATGGGAAAAACTCTCTCAAAACTTGCAGAACCTTCCTTTTGGGAAAAAAGATACCCGAGCCTTCAAAAGAACTTTAGCTTCCCAGGCATCAGTAAATAGTTTTGACCAACAGGGGAGAGTGATAATTGCTAAATATTTGAGAGATTATGCCGGGATAGAAAAAAATGTAGTAATTATTGGTGTATTTGAACGTATTGAGATATGGGATTCAGAAAGATGGGCAGGATATGCCCTGGAAACAGAACAGTCCTACGAGGAGATAGCTGAGCGTATCTATGAAAAGGAGAGACAGGATAAATAATGGCTTTTCATATTCCTGTAATGCTCCAACAGGTTTTAGAGAATCTGATTACCAAAAGGGCAGGAATATATGTTGATTGTACCGTTGGGGGAGGTGGTCATTCTCAAAAAATTATAGAACTCATTTATCCCGAGGGGTGGCTTATTGGATTTGACCAGGATGTTGAAGCTTTGGAATTTGCCCGAGAAAGATTAAAAACCTATCAAGATAGGGTCGTACTGGTAAAATCTAACTTCTCCGATTTAGAAATAGTATTAAAAAGTCTGGGTTTTAATGAAGTAAGCGGTATCTTTTTTGACCTGGGAATTTCTTCACACCAGGTTGATACCCCATCCAGAGGGTTTAGTTTTTCTAAAGATAATTTACTGGATATGAGAATGGATTTGAGCAAAGAATTGGATGCTCACTATATCATCAACCACTATTCGGAAAAGCAGTTAACAGAAATATTCAGTAAATATGGAGAAGAACGTTTTTCCCGTTCTTTAGCCAGAATAATTGTAGAAGAAAGAAAAAAAAATTCTATAAAGACAACCAGCCAGCTGGCATTGGTGATTACCAATTTCTATGCCAGACATAAAAAAGGTAAATGGCGCATACATCCTGCTACAAAGGTATTCCAGGCACTCAGAATTGAGGTAAATAAAGAACTATCAGTATTACAAGAAGCTCTGTTACAAGCAATAAGACTTTTAGAAATAAAGGGCAGAGTAGGGGTGATATCCTATCACTCCCTGGAGGATAGGATAGTAAAAAATACCTTTCGAGAATGGGAAAAGAAGGAAATTATAGAACAGTATGGTTATGGTTTAAAAAAATTATCCAAAAAACCGATTTATCCCTTAGACGAGGAGCTCAGTCAAAATCCTAAAGCCCGCAGCGCTAAACTGAGGTTTGCAGAAAAAATAGGTATAAAGGAAGTATCTGAAAAATGAGAAGCACAATGTTTGTGGAGGACAATAATCAATTTCCCGTAAAAGCTCAGCGGTTATCATTCTCTTTTTTTATTTTCTCCATTATTATAGTTAGTTTGCTGGTTATTGGATATATCTGCAGCAATATTGTGTTAATGAAATTAGGCTATCAGTCAATTGAACTGGAAAAGAAAAAAGATGAACTCATGGTACAAAAGTATCAGCTGGAATCCACTGTAGAAAATCTCTCTTCTTTAACTCGTATTGAAAAAATAGCTGTTCAGGAGCTTGGAATGTGCAGGCCGGAAAGGATAGAATTTATTGCTATGCTTCCCAACAATATTGTTTTCGATATGATGGCTCAACAACCTTCAATACCAGAATCAGGCAGCAGCTTCATAGAAGCCGGCTCTCTTTTCAAAGAATTTGCTAATTTAAAGATTTTCCAAAATCAGTAAAGAACAATTTATAATGGGTGAGGCATTTTGTTTTGGAACATTTTTCAGAAAAAAGAGAAAGAATTCTTTTTTTATTATTTGTATTTGTTTTTATCTTTTTATTACTTATATACCGGCTCTACAATATACAGGTAGTGAGCGGTAGTGTTTTACATGAACTTGCCCGCAAAGAACATATTGCCTCATATGCTATAGATGGTAAACGAGGGGTGATTTATGACCGAAACCTTAAAAGGCTGGCAGTAAATGTTGAGTCAAAATCACTGTTTGCTATACCCTATAAGATTGAAGAGCCGGAAGAAACCGCCCGTTTGCTCTCTTCCAGCCTTGGTCTGCCCTATCAGGAGATTGAAAAACAATTAATAAAGGAAAGATATTTTGTCTGGATTGCCCGTAAGCTCTCTCAGGAGAAATATGAAGAATTAAAAAGCCTGGAGCTGGATGGACTCGATTTCGTAACTGAGAATAAGAGGTATTATCCCAAAGATGCGCTTGCTGCCCATATAATTGGTTTTGTGGGGATAGATAATCAAGGGCTGGAAGGCCTGGAATTATTTTTTGATAATGAATTGAAGAGTCAGCCCGGTCTGGTTGTTATGGAAAGAGATGCCTCCGGCGCAAAGATTCCTCTCAGTATTGAAAGGATACAACCATCAAAAAACGGAACATCTATTGCCCTTACCATAGATGAGGTTGTGCAATATATCACAGAGGAGGCTTTGAATAAAGCCTTTTTGGAATACCGTCCTAAATCAGCAGTGGCAATTGTAGTAATCCCCAAAACAGGTGAAATTTTAAGTATAGCAGTAAAACCCTCTTTTAATATCAATAAGTATCAGGATGCATCTGAAGATTGTCGCCGAAACCGGGCTATAACTGATAATTTTGAACCAGGCTCTACCTTTAAAGTATTTACTATTGCTACAGCTTTAGAAAATGGTTATGCAAGGTTATCAGACCATTTCAATTGTAAGGGCTGGATAAATTATCAGGGGACTGTAATTCGTGATATTGACCCACACGGCTATCAGGATTTAACAGATATTGTAAAAAATTCCTGTAATGTGGGGGTAATAGAAGTTGGCACCCGTATTGATAAAAATATCTTTGCCCAATCGTTGCAAAATTTCGGGTTTGGCGAAAAGACAGAGATAGACCTTCTGGGGGAATCCCCCGGTTTGTTCAGGCCGGTAAGTCAGTGGTCTAAAATTTCGAATGCCTCATTATCCATAGGTCAGGAAATATCGGTTACTCCCCTGCAGCTGGTTATGGGAGTGGCGGCTCTTGCCAATGATGGTGTTTTAATGAAACCACAAATCGTGAGCAGGGTTTTAGATGAAGAGGATAATATTATTAAACAATATTCTCCCATGGTAGTAAGACAGGTTATTTCCTCAAATACTGCCAGGACCATGTCTCGAATTATGCAGGAAGTTGTGGATGATGGTACCGGCACCAGGGCAAAGCTAAAACATTATTCTGCAGCAGGAAAGACAGGAACATCGCAAAAATTTGATTTTAACTTAGGCAGGTATTCTAATGAAAAATTTACTTCCTGGTTTGCAGGATTTGCTCCGGCAGATAATGCTGAAATTGCCATTGTGGTAATGCTGGATGAACCTAAAGGCAGTTATTATGGTGGAACGGTGGCAGCACCGGTTTTTCAAGAGATTGCCTCCAAAGTATTACCCTATCTCTCAGTACCTCCTAACAATTAAGACAGAGAGAACAGTTTACTTTTTTAAAAATATCAAGTAAGATATTTCAGGTCATAAAATGATATCAGGGGTAAAAATAAGTCATGAAATTATCAACTTTAATCCAGGGATTAGCGGTTGAAAAAGTAGAAGGAAATTTAGAGGTAGAGATAAAGGGGCTGGCTCAAAATTCCAAATTTGTTCAGCCCGGTGATTTATTTGTCTCTATTGTTGGCTTTGTAGCCGATGGGCATGACTATATTGCTGAGGCAATCTCTAAAGGGGCTAAAGCTGTTTTAGTCCAAAAAGAGGTTCCCATAAATAGTGATATTACTACCATATTAGTTGAGGATACCAGAAAAGCATTGGCTTTTTTGGCTAATCGCTTTTACCATTACCCTTCACGTAAGTTAAAATTAATAGGTATTACCGGTACCAATGGCAAGACCACAGTCGCCTATATGCTTAAGGCCATTTTAGAGGAAGCCGGGAAAAAAATAGGTCTTCTCACCACTGTAGAAAATATTGTTAATAACCATTCCACTATCTCCAGGATGACGACCATTGAATCTCTGGATTTGCAGAAGCTTCTTGAACAGATGTCAGCCAGTCAGACCGAATATGCTATTATGGAAGTGTCTTCACATGCCCTGAGCTTGTCGAGGGTAGAAGGCTGTGATTTTGATATTGCTATATTCACTAATATTAGTGATGAACATTTTGAAATCCATAATAATTTTAATAATTATCTGGAAAGCAAGAAGAGATTGTTCCTCTCTTTGAATGAATCCTGTAAGGATGTATACGGTAAAAAAGGAATTATCAATATAGATGAACCCTTTACCCAGGAGTTTGCGAACTGCCTGAAGGACGGTGTAGAATTGCTGACCTATGGTATTAAAGAAAAAGGAATGTTCAGTGCCCGCAATATAGACTTAGGTCTTAAGGAGACCACCTTTATCGCGGAGACTCCAAAAGGAGAAGCTGAAGTCTTGCTGAATATGGGCGGATTATACAATGTCTACAATGGTCTGGCTGCCATAGCTGCTGCGATGAGTCAGGGAATACCCCTGGATACCATTGTCAGTGCCTTTAAAAAGTTTTCTGGTGCCCCCGGTCGTTACAAAATTCTGAATTATGGCCAGCCCTATACCATTATTATAGATTTTGCTCATAATTTTCATGGTCTTGAACATATTTTAAAATCATTAAAGAGCTTATCTAAAAATAGATTAATCACCATCTTTGGCCATGGTGGGGAGAGGGATAACCGGGTAAGAAAGAAGATGGGTCAGGTAGTGGGTAGTTACAGTGATTACAGTATTGTCACAGCCGACAATCCTCGCAGTGAAGACCCGGCAGAAATTTCTAAAGAAATAGAAAGAGGGTTTCAAGAGGTAGAAAATTGTCATTACAGGATAATTTTAGATCGGGTTGAAGCAATTAAATATGCCCTTGAGATTGCCCGTGAAAACGATATTGTCTTAATAGCGGGCAAAGGTCCTGAAAAAGAACAGGTTTATCATAATCAGGTTATTTATCATAATGATGAAGAGGTTGTTCACCAGATTTTAACTGAAAAGGATAAGGGATAGATGTTTCTTTTAGATGAGTTTGTTAATATAATTCCTGATGCTCAAATCGCTGGGTACAAAGATATTGCCTGGCAGCATATCTCTATTGACAGCAGAACCATAAAGGCAGGGGAGCTTTTTATTGCTATAAGAGGAGAAGCACATGATGGTCATGATTTTATCAGAGAGGCCTGCCAGAAAGGCGCTGCTGCAGTTGTTTTAGAAAAACAATTTTTGCAAAAACACCCCACTTTAGTCAAAGAGGTTGAACAGCCTTTATTATTGGTAGAGGATACACTACAGGCTCTACATCTATGGGCACACCATTACCACTCCCTGTTTAAGACTTTAGATATCTGTATCACCGGCAGTAACGGTAAAACCACCACAAAAGAGATGATTGCACAGCTTTTATCCACCCGGTACCGGCTATTAAAATCCAAAGGTAATTATAACAATGAAATTGGCGTACCCCTTACTATCCTGAACTTAACTCCTGAACATGAGATTATGGTAATTGAGTTCGCTGCCCAAAAAACGGGAGAAATAAGAGAATTAACAAAAATAACCAGACCCGATATTGCCATAATTACCAATATCGGAGAAGCACATATTGGCTTATTCGGCAATAAGGATAATATTGCCCGTGAAAAATCAGAACTTATCCTTTCCCTTAAAGATAAAGGAACAGCCATAATAAACCGTGATGATGGTTATTATGATTATTTAGTCAGTTCTGTTCCTGCTCACAGTGATACAATCAGTTTCGGGTTCCACCCCCAAGCTGAGGTGAGAGCTAAAAATTTTTATCAGAAGGATGAGCGACACCTGCAATTTGAACTCATTTTAAGTAAAACAAAGGAGAGTTTTCCGGTTATTTTGCCACTATTAGGCAGGTTTAATGTATTAAACGCCTTAGCAGCCACAGCTGTTGCTCTGAAGATGGAGATACCTGTCCCTGAAATTATCAAAGTTTTATCCAATTTTGAGGGGAATGAATGGCATATGGAATATCTGTTATTGGATAAGGGGATAACACTGATTCAGGATTACTATAATGCCAATCCTACAGCCACTAAAGAAGCCTTACAAAGTGTGGTGATGATTGCCCAGGGTAGATATAAAGCTGCCATATTGGGAGATATGCTGGAACTGGGAGACGGTGCAATCGATTATCATAAAGAGATAGGGCGGGAAGCCGCCACTCTCTCCTATGATATGCTCATTGCCATTGGAGAGTATGGAAATTATATTATTCAAGGTGCCAGAGAAGAGGGGATGGCTAAGGATAAAACCATTTCTTTCAAAAAAGAAGAAAAAGAGAAATTGGCACAGTGGTTGAGTGAATCAATTCCTGAAAATAGCATTGTCTTGATGAAGGGCTCACGAGGTATTCAGATGGAGAAGATTGTACAGTACTGGAGGAATATAAAAAGTAGAGGTAGCCACCGTTATGCTTAGGATTATAACAGCTTTGCTAATAGCTTTTTTTGGTCCCATAGTGATGATTCCCTATTTCATCAGGCTACAGAAAAAATATAATGTAGGACAGAGAATCAGACAGGAAGGTCCTGATTTGCACCAGCATAAGACTGGAACACCGACTATGGGAGGCATTGTCATTATTTTTTCAGTGGCTCTTTCTCTTATTTTTTTTAACCCTGAAGATAGCATAATCTGTGTCTCTTTTATGCTGATGTGTGGTTTTGGTCTGGTTGGATTTATCGATGATGTAATAAAATTTTACAAGGGCAGGTCTTTAGGTTTAAAGGCAAGAACTAAAATTGCCTTGCAATTATTAATAAGTATTCTTTTTTTATACTGGTTTTTTCAGAGAGGATTATTTGCTCAGACCATAATCATTCCATTCAAATCTGTCTCTTCACACATCTCAGCTGCCCTTTATATACCACTGAGCATACTTGTTTTTTTATCAACCACCAATGCTGTTAACCTTACCGATGGATTGGATGGGCTGGCATCGGGGCTTATTATTATTGCTCTCCTTGCTTTTGCTTTAATTGCTTTTTATCAGGATAAAAAAAATTTAGCCATATTTGCTCTCATTATTGTCCTATCCTGTACAGCTTTTTTGCTATTTAATTTCCACCCTGCTCGAATATTTCTGGGTGATGTTGGTTCTCTGGGATTGGGAGGGGTGCTGGCAACTATAGCTATTTTTAGTAATGCAGAATTATTTTTACTTATAATCGGTGGCATTTTTGTGCTGGAAACATTATCGGTTATTACACAGGTCTTATCCATTCAATTGAATAATAAACCGGTTTTTTTGATGAGCCCCATTCACCATCATTTTGAAATGATGAAATGGAAAGAAGTTCGAATTGTTATTATGTTCTGGGCAGTTGGTTTGTTGTTTGCTCTTTTAGGTTTGTTTGCCTACCCCTTTAATTAATTTTGTATAAAGAAAAAAATTTGAAAAGAAGGAATTGCTATTTAGATGAATACATTTTCAGCCAAACAACCGGACTATATTCTCATTGCCATTATCTATGTCTTGATTTCGCTGGGAATAGTTATGGTTTTTAGTTCCAGTTATGTTATGGCTTATAAATGGTATGGTGATAGTTTCTATTTTTTTACAAGACAGGCCTTCTCTGCCCTTATTGCCACTATCATATTTTTAGTTGCTATGAAGATTGATTATCAGTACTGGAGAAAATTTGCCACCCCAATTTTGCTCATATCTCTATTTTTACTGATAATACTCTACATACCCGGAGTTGCCAGATATATAAGGGGAGCGAGGAGATGGCTCTATTTAGGACCATTTCCCTTTCAGCCCTCAGAATTAGCCAAAGTTGCCCTCATTCTTTATATTGCCGATTGTTTAACCAGAAAAACGGACAAAGATATTGGTACCTTTGTAAGGGGAATATTACCGGTATTTCTGGTGACCGCCTTTATCTTTAT
>JAQVGY010000030.1 GCA_028696495.1 Atribacterota bacterium | reverse complement strand
TGGAAGGCCGGAAGCCAGTATCTGTCCATCATGCATAATATAGGTACGGTCAGTAATCTTCATGGTCTCTCTAACATTATGGTCAGTAATAAGAATACCCAGTCCTTTTTCTTTCAAGTAGCTAATTATTTCCTGAATGTCATATACTGCAATTGGATCTATACCGGTAAAAGGCTCATCAAGTAGAATAAAGGATGGTGAACTGGCTAAAGTACGGGCAATCTCCACCCTCCGCCGTTCACCACCGGAAAGCATATACCCTTTATAATCAGCCAGATGTTCTATCTCTAACTCCTTTAACATTTTACGGCATCTATTATCCCATTCTTTTCGGTCAACCCCAAGCGCCTCCAGCATTAACAAGATATTTTCCTCAACAGTTAATTTCCGAAATATAGATGGTTCTTGAGCTAAATAGCCCAATCCCATCCTTGCACGGCGAAACATAGGGCTATGGGTAATATCTTTTCCTCTAAAAAAGACCTTTCCCCTGTCAGGGCGAATTAAACCTACTATCATATAAAAGGTAGTTGTTTTACCAGCCCCATTAGAGCCCAGTAAACCAACTACCTCTCCTCTGTTAATTTCTATATCAACCTCATTAACAACTTTTCGTTTCCGATAAACTTTTACCAGTTTTTCGGTCCATATTTTCTCCAAATATTTCTCCTGAATAACTATCGATGATTAAATATAAGAAAGACCACCATATTGTGCTATATATTATGCTATGGATACTAAAATATCCATAGCATAATATATAATACCTGTAATGATATAAGTACTTTTTTATTTACTTGAAGCTATTTTCTGAACTTCAGCAATTACATCCTGGGTAAGGTTTTCACCACCATATAGGATGATGGGATACTCATTTAAATCACTCCCGGTAAATACAGGAACTTCACTGTTAATAATAACCAGGTATTTACCCTGTTCTCCAATAGCTTTTATAGCCTGTAAAATATCTGAATTTCTTTCTGCCTGCAAAGCCTGCATCTGAGATAATATTTTTTGTTTTATCGGGTCCCATTCTGTATTAAATTTTTCCTCTAATTTTTTTAGCTCTGTCTCTTCCATCCCTTTTCCTTCCTCATTGAGTTTTATCTGCCTGGTCTGCAACTCAGTTCTTAATTCCTGGTTTAACTGGTTTATTTTTTCAGTATTGGGATGACTGGCAGTAACCTTAGTCAGACTGACATAGCCAACATTCTGTGCGAGAGCACCAATCGAGAAAGAAGAAATTAAAATAAATATTGCTAATAATACTATACTGTATTTGCTAATCATTCTTGCCTTCAAGCGAAAGGTCATATGTAATTTTCCTCCTTAATTTATATATCTACCATAATTAATTAATATTTTTAATAAATACTATAATTTCATAATAAAACATTTAGAAAGTATGTCCGATACTAAAATAAGCCTTCCCTTCTTCATCTCCTTCACCAAAACCATAATCAATGCTTATCGGTCCTAAGAAGGTATCAAAACGTATCCCCACACCCTTACCAAATTTTAAATCACCAAACCCGATAGAATCACCAAAATCCCAGGCATTTCCCCAGTCGGCAAATAGGACCGCCTGTAAATTTTCTGCCAGAGGAAAGCGATATTCAACATTAAAGACAAGAGAATTATCTCCGATGAATTCTTTGTAATCATACCCCCTGATAGTTCCCAATCCACCTATTTCATATTTTGCAAAAGAAGGTAAGGGAGTACTGCCCACACCCACCACTGCTCTCAAAGCCAGAACTCCCTGATTAATTTTACCACTGATAGTAGTCTCATCGAGCTGGTTATCTTTGAAAAAATCAGTAGAAAGGTAGGTGCGCACATCCAGATCGTATTTGCGAAAGTTAAAATCCCCGCCCAGCATTCCACCTGCATTCAGGATAGAGGCAGTGCCAAACCATCCTTCCTTAGGATTAAAACGGTCATCACGGGTATCGTAAATCAATATTGGCCGGAAGCTATTGGTTACTCCTTCTTGAATATTTTGGGGCAGCTTACCAGATACTAAATTATAACTTGCCTCCTCGGTCTTCAATTCTAAGCCGGCTTTAAAATGCTCTTTAAATACACGACCAAAGGTAAGTTTACCACCTATCCTTTCCATTTCATATTTTGAATCAATACCGTCAATCTTTTTATTTACTTCCAGGAAAGAATCATAAACATCCAGACCAAAAAATGTTGGGGTATTTGCCAGCCAGGGTTCATAGAAGGAAAAACTGTAAGTAGTTCTGGAACCTATTTCTAACTTTGCCTCTACACTCTGACCGCCGCCAAAAAGGTTGGATTCTTTAACACTGGCATAGGCAAATAATCCTTCACCGGTACTATATCCTCCACCACCACCCAACAATCCTGTACTTTTTTCTTTGACCTCAATTACTACTACAATCAGCTTTTCATCACTGCCCGGCTCTAATTTCATGGAAACATCTTCAAAAAACCCAAGATTGTAGATATCCTGCAGCGATTTTCTTACTTTACTAAAATCAAATAATTCTCCTGGCTCAATATCCAATTCACGTCTTATGACTCTATCTACAGTCTTCTCATTACCACTAATCTTTATTTCTTCGATTACTCCTTCAGCAAGTTTAATAAAGAGGACACCGGTATCCTGATTATAATCAAATTCTTCCAGTTGGGCTAAAATCAACCCTTTATCTTTGTATAATTGAGAAATTCTATCCAGATCATTCTGTAATATTTTTTGGGAAAACACCTGTCCCTCTTGTAAGACCATTACTTTTTTAATCTCTTCTTCTTTTAAAATAGTGCTTCCTTCTACAACAATATTTTTTATTATGGTATTTTCCTTAACCTGAAAAACGACTCTGTAGCCATCCCGGAATGGTTCTAATTTAACCTGAACATCCTGGAAATAACCCAGATCAAAGATTGCCTTCATATCAGCTTGAACCTTATCTTTAGAAAACAGGTCACCTATATTTGAAGAAATCAAAGATACTAAAAATTTTGTATCTATTTGTTCATTGCCTCTTACAACAATAGCTGTAATCCTTCCATTGTTCTGGGCAAAGGCTGTGCTGGAAAATAACAGGAAAATTAATAAAAAGTATAAGGAAACAAACAAAAGACTTCTATTTTTTATTTTATTTCTCAACTTGTTTTCCCTCCTGGATATTTATTTCTCTTAAAATTTTTATAAAATTTATAAAAACTCATATTCTCAATAATTATTTATAATTATAAAATGTTAACTTCTTCATGATAACCGGGTAACAAACATTATTTCCACTTTATTATTCAACAAGAAAGAGGCATTTCGTTTCTACTATTCTATTATTATATAACATATCTAAAAATATCTAAACTAATTTTAAAAAAATAATTTATTAGTTTAAGTTTAAAATTGTATATGTAGTTTTTTTGCCCAATCATCAAGATAGGAATAAAAGACTGGTATAAAGACCAGGGTCAAAAAGGTGGAAGAGGTTAATCCACCCATAATGGTTATAGCCAGAGATGTTCTCATTTCAGCCCCTTCCCCGGTAGCAAGCGCCATAGGAACCATTGCCAGGATGGTAGTAAGGGTAGTCATCAGTATTGGTCTTAGCCGAGTTTTTCCGCCCTGCATTATTGCCTCATTACGCTCTATACCCTTCTTTCTCAATTGATTAATATAATCTATCAATACAATTGCATTATTTACCACTATGCCACCCAGCATAATTAATCCAATGAGAGAAAGGACATTAATACTGGTATCGGTTAACATTAAAGCTATAATCACCCCTATAAAGGCAAAAGGAACGGAAAGAATAACGGCAAAGGGAAATAATAGTGACTCAAACTGTGCAGCAATAATCATATATACTAAGAATAAAGATAAAATTAAAGCATAGATGAGTTCTCGGAATGATTTTACCATCTCCTGTTGTTCTCCGGCAAAGGTATAAAGATAACCATCTGGTAAAATTAGTAAATCTAATTTTTCTTTACAGTCCTGGATAACACTACCTAAAAATCTACCACTGATATTTCCAGTAACGCTTACCTGCCTCTGCTGATTCTCACGATTAATTCCCTGTGGACCTACCCCTACCTGTACCCGGGCAATCTCTTTTAAGGGAATCTGCAGGCCATAATTGGAACTGATAACCATATTTTCTAATTCCTGAAGTTCATCATAGTCGCTTCTTTCCAATTTCACGGTTATATCATACCGTTCTCCACCCTCTTGATAGTAGCCGGCTACCTTACCTAAAAGGGCATCCTGTACATTGGAAGCTACCTGTCCTGCACTTAAGCCATACAGATTTACTTTCTCCCGGTCAATGGCAATATGTAATTCTGGGCGTACCTCTTCTACGCTGCTCTGTAAATCATAAACTCCTTCAACTTCAGATAATAAGGAAATAATACTTCTGGCTATAAAATCCAGCTCTTCTATAGAGTCACCGGTAATGTTTATAGAAAGTGGTGAGCCGGAGGAAAGGGAAATGTTCTGTTCACTAAAAAATATTTGGGCATCAGGGTATTCCCCTATTTTTTCCCGTAAATCCCCGATAATAGCTGCACTATCACGTTCTCTTTTACTCTTTTCAAATAAAGTAGCCATTATGGTAGCATTATTGGCAGATGTTCCCATCCCCATACTGCCGCCGCTCCCAATTGTGGTAAAAGTATCTTTAATCTCAGGGATAGCAATTACTACCTTTTCAATATCTCTGGCAATTTCTTTGGTTACCTGAAAATTAGTCCCTATGGGTAAGGATATATTTATATTAAAGTTGCCCTGGTCCATGGCTGGAAAGAATTCAACTCCCACCAGGGATAGTAGAGAAAAAGAGAGCACTAAAATTACTATAGCCAAAATAATTACAATACCTCTATGCCTTAAAGACCAATCGATAAGAAAACTGTATTCCTGCATAACAAAGGCAAAGAAGCCTTTTCTTTTCTTCTTTATTTTTTTTATTGATTCCGGGGAATTGTTATTATTTTGAGCTGAAATATTGATATTTCTCTTCTGTTTTGAGGAGAGCATGGGTATTAAGGTCAGTGCTACCAACAAAGACATTAAAAGTGAAAAAGTAATAGTAAGACCCATTGCTTTAAACAGTTCTCCGGCTATCCCTGAGACATATACTATGGGAAGAAATACAGCAATGGTAGTTAAAGTGGAGGCAGTAATCGCCTCCCCCACCTCATTGGCACCAAGTTCGGCAGCAAGCACAGCATCCTCCCCTAACTCCCGGTGCAGAAAAATATTCTCTAACACTACGATTGAGTTATCTACCAGCATGCCAACACCTAAGGAGAGACCGCCAAGGGTCATCATATTTAACGATAGGTTACTAAAGTAGAGCAGGGTAAAGGTTGAAATCACCGAAATAGGAATAGATAATCCAATTATTAAGGTGCTTTTAATACTGCGTAAAAAAGCATATAAGATTAACATAGCCAGTGCAGCACCTATTATTAAATTTTCACTTACCTCTGCGATAGTCTTTTTTATAAAATCAGAAGAGTCAAAAATTACCATTAAATTTGTATCTCCAGGCAGCATATCATTAATGGCTTTCAACTCCCTATTAACCCTGTTAGCCACCAGGACAGAATTTGTTCCTGATTCTTTTTGCAAACTGAAAGAAATTCCGGCAAAACCATTGATATATGCCTCAACAGTCTGTTCTTTAAAGGTATCTGAAACCTTAGCAATCTCCTTAAGGTATATTTGATTTCCCCGCATATTGGATATTATTACATTTTCAATATCCTCTATACTTCTAAAACGTCCCAGTGTTCTGATTAGAAAATCTATATTACCTTCTCTGAGAGTTCCTGCAGGTAAATTTATGTTTTCGCTTCGTAATGCCATAACCACCTGATCCATCGTCAAATTGTTGGCTCTCAGCCTCCTACTATCAACAGATACCAATATCTCTCGTTCTAACCCACCACTTACCGAAGCCAGAGCAATCCCTTCCAGCCTTTCTAAGCGAGGCTTGACTATATCCCCGGCAAATTTTTCCAGCTCGTTAAGCTTGTACTGCTCTGAATTCATTCCCAGTACCATGATAGGAATCATGGAGGGGTCAAATTTAAAGACATTTGGATCACTGGCCCCTTCGGGTAATATTCTCTTAATCTGGTCGATCTTTTCTCTTATTTCCAATGAAGCAATATCCATATTTGTTCCCCATTGAAAGGATAGAAGTAAAAGAGAACTTCCTTCTTGAGACATAGAGCTAATAGTATCAATACGATGAATGGTATTTAAAACTTCTTCCAGAGGAATGGTAATAAGTGTTTCTATTTCTTCCGGAGCAACTCCCGGATAAGAAACCATTACCGCTGATATAGGGAAGGACATATCGGGCAGTAAATCAAGACCAAGGCCTTGATAAGAAACAATGCCAATAACGATTAGAGCAATGAAGAGCATCAAGATGGTAACTGGACGCCTGGTAGAAAATTTGGGTAGATTCATTCCAGAGCCTCCCTGTTAGTCACTCTCACTCGCTCTCCCTCTTCAATGGCAATATTTCCCAATATTACAATAATCTCATCCTCCTGTAAGCCATCAATAATCTCTACCTGATTTCCCTCAGTTATACCCGTAATAATCGGCCTTTTGCTTACAGTATCCTCATTTTTATCTAATACAAAAACGAATAATCCTTCCACCCGTCTGGTTAGAGCTGTGGATGGTATGGTAAGGGTATCAGGATTATGTGCAATAAGAATATTGCCCCTGGCAAACATACCGGGTGATATATCGACATGGGGTTCTACAATTTTGATTTTTATTTCCATTGTTTTGGAGGTTGGGTCAACTATTACCCCTTTGCTTGCTACTTCTCCAGAAAATTTTACTTCCGGAAAGGCATCAATAAGTATTTCCGTATCCTGACCAATGTGAACAGCAGCAATATCTTTTTCCGATATTCCTGTTTTCAGGAACAATTCATTGCTATCCATAATTGACAACAGAGGCATTGCCGAAGATACCAATTCTCCTGTTTTCACTGAAATACCGGTAACACTTCCGCTTATTGGTGCCCTGACGATACTATTGTTGAGCTGGGATCGGGCAAGCTCCAGTGCAGATTGTGCCTGCCTGACCTGTGCTTCAACTGTTTTGATATCTTCGGGAGATGCTCCTTCGCTTACCAGCTTATAACTTTCAGAAGCAACTTCATATTGAGCCTGGGCAATTTCAAAATGGTTTTTGGCCTGGTCAAGCTGCTGTTCCGATATTGCACCTTCGGAAAACAATTTTTGCATCTTTTGATAATTTTCATCTGCACTATCCAGATTTATCTTTGCCTGTCGAACCGCTGCTTCTGCTTGATTGATTTCCTGTGGTCTGGCACCTGCCTTTATCCTTTCCAAGGAAGCCTCCGCCACATCCAGGTTTGCTTTTGCCTGAGCTACCTGCAGACGAATCTGTTCATCATCCAGACGCATTAATATATCGTCCTTTTCCACCCGGGTACCTTCTTGAACCAAAATTTCCTTTGCCTGACCAATGCTTTTGGCAAAGACCCTGACTATTTCTTTGGGTTCTATTAAACCGGAAACTGTTAAGAATGATTTAATTTCACCACGCTCGACCCGGGCAACCTGTACAGGAATTATTCTTTCTGCCTGTACCTGTGGAGATGTTATCTGCTCCTGTCTCCTTTTATAAATAAGACTGGATGTACGAACAACCAATAATCCAATTACTATTATAATAATTACATAGAATACTCTGCGTCTGGTAACTCTCATACAAAAATCCCTTTCTTGAAAATTATTAAAACAATAAATTAAGGCTCAAGGTAAAAATATTTTTAGAATAAACCCATTGCTTTTATCAAAGCAGCTCGACTGGTGTTGTAATCATAGAGGGCATTCAAATGATTGGTTTCTGCCTCAATCAATGCACTCTGAGCATCAATCACCTCTATATTTGTAGCTATTCCCTCATTATATTTTACCTGAGCGATTCGAAAACTCTCTTTGGAATCCTTTATTCCCTGTTCGGTTACCCTGAATAATTTTTCTGCTTCTTTCATATTGAGGAATAAGGAACGTACTTCAAACTCTATTAATTGTTCTACCTGCTTCCTGCCCTGCTCTACCTGGGAGAGGTTTAACTCTGCCTGTTTTATCTTTGATTTATTTATCCCTCCATCGAAAATGGATACCTCCCCTATAACAGCAACTTTCCAGCCTGTTAATCCCGATTCCATATTCATAACTACCTGTGGTTTTCTGTTACTTTTTGCTATATCTACCATCCCCTCCATTATTACCCTTTGCTCATCGATATTGTGCATTTCAGGCCGGTACTGTCTGGCAGAATCTAAGGCTTCATCGAGTGTAATACCACAGGCTTCATATGAAAGACTATTCCTCAATTGAATGGAAGTCTGCAAGGGAATTCCCATAGTAGAATTTAAGTTATACATCGCCATCATATAGCCGTTTTCAGCTCTGATTAGATTGTGTTCCAGATGTGATAGCTGGGAATTAATTCTATTTAAATCGATGGGTGCAATCATTCCTTCTTCCAGTAAAGAGCGGGAGGTCTCCAGATGTGCTTTAATCTGGGTTAAAGCCTGCTCACTAACCCTTTTCAATCCTTCAGCCTGTAATACCCGGTAATAGGATTCAGTTACTTTAAAAATTAGTTCCTGTCTGTTTATTTCCAGGTCATTAACAGCTATAGACTGTTCTGCTTTAGCCATATCTATAAGAGTTTCCAGTTTGCCACCACTATACAGTACTTTACTGACATTTACTGAAACAAGGGGGACTCCATAACCCGAGGTGTAAAGATAGCTGTAATCACCTTCGGCAATACTCTCCATATCGGGAGCTTCATTCATCCTGATATAGCCACCTTGAAATTTGGCATTTATTCTATTGGCTCCTCTGGTCTCTTTCACCTGTTCTTCTTTTACTTCCACTTTACTCCGGGAAATCTGGTAACCCAGATTATTTTCCAAAGCAATTTCAATACATTCTTCCAAATCCAGATTCAGATTTTCTGTAGAATGAACATTGCTCACGGAAAGTAAAAAAAGATAAAAAATTAATGATATTAGAAATGAGAACCGAATCAACCTATCTTTTTTAAATAATGCAAGCGGGTTCATAAATAAACCTCCTTTCCATCTGAGGATTAAATAAACTATTTTAAAAATTTACTCTTCTTTTTCCTTCTCTTTCATCTTTTTCCA
>JAQVGY010000029.1 GCA_028696495.1 Atribacterota bacterium | reverse complement strand
AGGGATATAGCCATTGCTATTGGATTGATAGGGTCAGATATAACACCATCCACCTGTACCGGTGTCTTATATCCTATATCGCTGGTGGGTGAAGCCTGCCCCTTGGTGAGACCATAGACCATATTGTTATGGACTAAATGAGTTATATCTGGATTTCGTCTGATAGTGTGTATAAAGTGATTTCCACCTTCTCCGTACATATCACCATCTCCACCTTCTGCAATAACAGTCAATTTTGAATTACAGGCTTTAATTGCGGTAGCAGGTGGCAAAGCTCTACCGTGTAATCCATTAAACATGTGGACATTGAGATATTGCGGAGTCTTGGCTGCCTGACCGATACCTGAGACAATGACCACTTCTTGAGGTGTTAAGGACAGTTCTGTTAAAGCCTGTGCTAAAGCTTTTAATATAAAGAAATTACCACAGCCAGGACACCAGGCTGTTTTAATGGGCTGTTGTCCAAAATCTGTTATCTTTTTCATTTCTGACCTCCTTTTCCCTCCAAAATATCATCTATTTCTGAAGCAAGCTCATCGGCATAAAAGGGTAAACCATCATATTTAAGTATTCTTGTCCCTACACTGATTCCTGTTTCTATCTCTAATAGTCGGCTGAACTGTCCACTATAATTATTTTCAATAGAAATAATCTGCTCTGCTTTGTTCAAAAAAGTAATACTTTCCTCAGAAACAGGATAAACCTGCTGAAAATGTAGCAGGGCAATATCAGCTCTATCTACTCTCTCCATAGCTTCTTTTATAATATTGTAAGTCGACCCCCACCCCACAAATAATATACGGTAATCCTTTGCACCAGTAAATGATGGTGGTAATACTTCTTTTTTCAGCTGATACCATTTAGCATTTCTTTTCTCTACCATACTCTTTCTTATTTCCATATCTTCTGTAATAAGTCCCATCTCATCATGTTCGTCACTATCCACCCTGACCAGTCCATCCCCAAAACCAGGAATCCCCCTTGGTGATATACCATCTTTTACTTTCAGATTATACCTCTTATAATCAGGCTCAGTCTGCACGATATAATGAATTATCTCTTCTTTGGGTATATTTAGCTTTTTAATATTGTAGTAGGTATCCATGGTATACTGGTCAGTTAGAATTATTACTGGAATCTGGTATTGAGCAGCCCAGTTGAACGCCTTTTTGGTAAGCTCATAGCAATCCTCAATAGTTGCCGGAGCAAGTATAATACGAGGAAATTCCCCGTGCCCGGCATAGAGGGCTAATTTCAAATCTCCCTGTTCTGTCCGGGTAGCCAGACCGGTAGCCGGTCCGGGACGTTGCGCCAGATGTATAACCATAGGACTTTCCAGCATCCCTGCCAGGCTGAGACCCTCAATCATGAGGGAAAACCCTCCTCCAGAGGTAGTAACCATGGCACGTGCACCTGCATACCAGGCTCCAAGAGCCATATTAATAGCACTTATCTCATCCTCTGTCTGTTCGGCAATAATATTAAAGTCATTAGCATGCTGGGCTAAAAAAGTCAGCACACCTGTTGAAGGCGACATGGGATAAGATGAGATAAAATTACAACCCCCCGCTATGGCTCCTAATCCTACTGCTTCTGCCCCATTAAGCAACAGGTGATTCTTTGTTTTACTCGATTTCTTAATTTTTAAAAAGCTTTCAGACTTTAAGATGTTTTCTTTTATCAGTCTCTTTGCTTCCTGATGCCCCATTTCCAAAGCTTTTATATTATCGGTCACAAATTCTTCTTTCTTTTTTTCAGTAAAATAGTCTGTTAAAAAATCTTTACCAATCTTAACATCTCCATCCAGCAAACCCAGTAAAAGTCCCACTGCTATTATATTGGCATAGATGGCTTTACCTATCTCCTGAGCCATCTTCAAAAATGAAACATTGATAACCTTTTGGACAGTTTCTAACCTTTCCTCATCTCCAATAATAATGGTATGTTCATCAATATGTGAAGAAACGTGCTTTATAGCCTCTTTATCCAGGGGTATCAATATATCAATTCGGGCAACTGGTGCATGTATTGGTTTACTGGAAACCCGTATCTGAGTGGAATTACTTCCACCTCTCACCCGGGACATATATTCCTTTGTAGCAAAGACATAGTATCCGGATAGCTTCAAAATCCTGGTCAACAATTCTTCTACTGTCTGGATTCCCTGTCCCGCTTCACCACACAGTACAATAGAAATATCTTCCCGTGTTTTTTGCTCAATTATTTTACTCATCCATTCCTCCTTATCTCCCTGAGAAAATTTTTTAAAATGGCAAACTTTCGTCCATTTGTAAATAATCCTGGGCAAGTGGAACAAAATCCTACTTATGATTAGAATTTTTAGCCGGTGGCAGGACCGGTCCTTTATATGGTACTGGAATGTATTGTACTGATGGACGAACTCCCGGGCGCTGGGGATAAAGGTCCATCAATTCATATATTTCTTTGGGCATATCGCTGGATACACATAGTCCCAATTCTTTCGCTTCGCTAAACTTTATGGGATAATCATGTGTCCATCTTCCTTCAGTAAGTACCTGGGCAATACTTTCTGCTTTGTCCTCGCTGCAGTTGTTTTCGGTAAGCAGTCTTTTTACAAAGGAATAAACCTGGGTAATGGCTTTACGCGCCATATCAGCCTGAATAAGGGTTTCATCATCAATCTTATTCCTATCCTTATCTTTTAAAACATTTAAAATAGAGATAGCCGGGTATTGTCCCAACTGTGGGTCTACAGGTCCTAAAACAGCATTTTCATCCATAATTATTTCATCTGCTGCAATAGATATCATGGTTCCTCCACTCATCGCATAATGAGGGATAAAAACCGTTACCTTTCCTTTGTGGCGCAGCAGGGCATGAGCAATCTGTTCAGTTGCCAGTACCAATCCGCCTGGCGTATGTAATATCATATCTATGGGTACATTTTCATCTGTTAACCTGATGGCTCTTAAAATAGCTTCTGAGTCTTCAATATTAATATAACGAACCAAAGGTATCCCCAGAATACTCATAGTCTCCTGTCTGTGTATCATAGCAATTACCCTGGAACCTCGTTTTTTTTCCAGACGGTTGATTATGGCTATTCGGGATGATTCTAAGGTTTTTTGTTTAAACCAGGGTGAAAGTATTGAGAAAATAAAGAAAAACCAGAAAATCATGCTTATATATTCCATGATTATTTAAACCCCCTTTATTTATTCTTTTTAAATATGGCCCTGCTTAGTATTTTATTTAAAAGAACGGAATAGATTAAATTATTGAAGAATATTTACTCATAACCATTTATTGTTTACTTTTCATTACTCTCACTGCTACTTACACTAAAAATTTTCTGCTTTCAACTGGAAATGAGCCTGTGGATGGTCACAAGCGGGACATTTTTGAGGAGCTTCTTTGTTTTCCAGTATATAACCACAATTCCGGCATTGCCAGAAAACTTTTTTCTCCTTCTTAAAGACACTGCCATTTTTCAGGTTTTCCAGCAATTTGCGGTATCTGGCTTCATGATGCATCTCAACTTTTGCTATTTCCTCAAATTTTATTGCAACATGAGCAAACCCCTCTTCCCTGGCTACCTGGGCGGCATTCTTATATAGCGTCCCCCATTCCAATAATTCTCCTTCCGCAGCTTCTTCCAGATTATGAGCAGTATCAGCAATTATACCAGCCGGATAACTGGCCCTAATCTCAACATCTCCACCTTCTAATAATTTAAAAAATACCTTGGCATGTTCTTTCTCATTATCGGCCGTTTCCTGGAAAATTGCTGCAATCTGTTCATATCCTTCCTTCTTTGCCACGCTGGCATAATAGGTATACCTGTTTCTAGCTTGTGATTCACCGGCAAAAGCAGCCAGTAAATTTTTCTCTGTTTCAGTTCCTTTTAAACTTACCATAAGACTCTCCTTTTGTTGCTTTGTATTTTTATTTTTCCACATAAATTTACTTAATATTTAACTTTCCGGTTATTCCAGGCTGAGCTTTTAAGCTAAACTGATTGGACTTCCTTAACTTCCGGTATCTCCTGTTTGAGTGTCCTTTCAATACCCAGTTTCAAAGTCATCTGACTCATAGGGCACCCACGGCAGGCTCCCTGCAGCCTTACCTTCACTATGCCATCTTCAGTCACTTCAACTAATTCTACATCTCCCCCATCAGCACGAAGAGATGGTCTGATTTTTTCTAAAGCCTTTTCTACCTGTTCTTTTAAAGACATAAGAATTTCCTCCTTTTAATCTTTTCTAAATTTAATTTTTATTCTTTTTTAATTTCTTCAGCTAATCTTTTACCAAGTAATTCACATTTCTTCAGAACATCTTCAGTAAAACGTGGTCCGCTGCTAACATAATCAATAACGTTAAATTTAAAATAAGAACCTATCTTTTTTAGACTTTCCAGTGCTGGCCCTCCTCCTGTACCTCCTGATACAAAAAAGACACAGGGTATATTAGCAGTTAAGCTGCCTCTGATTTTGCTTTGAACAGCATAAAAAGTCCTGTCAAAAAAATCTTTAATAGTTCCGGCCATATAATCAAAATAATCAGGAGTGCCTATCGCTATTCCCGAAGCAGTTCTCAAATCCTCCTGATCAGCTTGTTCGGCTGTTTTAATTATAATTTCAAAGTCATCTGTATTTTCAATTCCTTGCTTTATAGCATAAGCCATTTCCTTTACAATTCCCGCTTGTGAGTGATACACAATTAAAATTTTTGCCAATTGTAACCTCCTCAAACTGTAAGATTAATCATATTTTTATTAAAAATGTGATTCTTTCTTTAATTTATTTTTATTTTTGAATAAGCTATATTCTATCAAGAAAATTTGCAATCTGAATCTTTTAAGATCTCCTGTGCTTTGTCCAAATCTTTTTCTAAAACCAGGATTCTGACTTCTGCCAATCCATCTACTATAAAAGGATATACCGACCTGGTCACATCTGATTGAAGTATACATTTAATATCATAGCTTTCTAATAGACTTTGAATGGGAAGGGCATCAACCTCCGTTGGTACTGCACATAGTAAAGATATTTTTGCATTGCGGAATTCTTCCTCATTTATTACCATTATCTTTATCTCTTTCCCCTTAAATCTCTTTGGTTATATTTTACTATATTTAGCATAATGAGCAACTTTATTTAATATTCAATTCCTATTCTGGCATTAACGCCTTTTTGAAAAGGATGTTTAATCTCCTGCATCTCTGTTACCAGATCGGCCAGTTCAACCAATTCTGATGGGGCATTTCTACCGGTTATTATTATTTCAACTTCTTCTGGTTTATCCTTTAAAAAGTTGACTACCTCTTCTATCTCCAACAAACCAAAATCGAGTGCTACATTAAGTTCGTCAAATATAACTATATCGTATTCTCCGCTAAAGGCACCTTCTGCTCCTTCTGTAAAAGCTCTTCGGGCTTCCTGGAAATCAATTTCTTTTGCCTTACCCTTGTAAACAAAATCCTTTGTTCCGAAAGTTTTAATAGTTATCTGGGGAATTTTTTTAATGGAATGCAGTTCACCATAATCCCATTTTTTCATAAATTGTACTATTAATATTCTTTTATCTCTGCCAGCAGCTCTCAGCGCTAAACCCAGTGCAGCTGTTGTTTTCCCTTTACCATTACCGGTGTAAATTTGAATTAACCCCTTAGCTTTCATAAGAATACCCCTTACTTTCATTTTTAAAATGTTCTCTTTAAAAAAAGCTCTGAAAACTTTTTCATTTATTCTCAGATAAAATCAGTATACCGTCAAAGGTGTTTTACGTTTTGCGTCGTACATATATAAGTATACCGTATTACGTATACCGTAAAAAGAGTTTAATAGTTTGGCCAACACATAGCTAACACTTCTCATTCAGGACCAGGATTCCCTCCTCCTGTCATTGCGAGACTTGCTGAAAGCAAGTCGTGGCAATCTCATACTCTGTTGCCCGCATAAATAATGATAGGTAAATAATAAGTATTTGCTGGTAAAATTACCAATCTCCTATATTATCCAATAACTATAAACTATGAGCCTATTATTAAAAGAACAATATTAAAATTGAATTTTCATATTATATGAATTATAATAACATATGGATTCTACATTTAGATAGTTGTCATACTTAAAACTCTATTTTACATCTTGCAAACATTGAAAAATACATAATGAAGTAAGGTAGTTGTAATATTTTATTACCTTATACTATATAATACTATTCTAACAGGTTAAGGGAAGCGTGGTGCAAATCCACCGCAAGCCCGTTACTGTAAAAGGTACCGAAAGCTGCATTATGCCACTGGACTAACCCTCCGGGAAGGCGCAGCAAATAGATAGCCTTAAGCCAGGAGACCTGCCTGTAAGATGATTTTTACACTCTTTCGCGGTCAAAGGGTGTCTTCTTTGTTTTTATAAATATGAATTTTTAAAAAACCAGCAAAGAGAGGAAAAAATGTACAGAAAATCATTTATTTTCTTAGTTATATTGTTTATTTTTTCTATAGTTATCCCTGTACCAGTTTACGGTAACTCGCAGGAAGAAGATGACCTGTATCCTATCACTCTAATTGATGACCTTGGTTTAGAGGTTACCCTCACCAAAAAACCAGAGAGAATTGTCTCAGCTGCCCCCAGTAATACAGAAATAATCTTTGCCCTGGGTTTGGAAGAAAGGCTGGTAGGCAGAAGTGATTTTTGTAATTATCCTCCTGATGCAGAAAGAATTGAATCTATTGGAGTAATGACACCTTTGAATTTAGAAAAAATAATCTCATTGGAACCGGATTTGATTCTTGCTTATGGCGGATTTGGGACCAAAGACATTCCCAAACTAAGAGAGCTGGGCTTTAAAGTCTTAGTAATTGAAGCATTTTCACTGGAAGAAATGTTACACAGTATAGAATTTATTGCCACTGCCTGCGGCATACCCGAAAAAGGGAAAGAACTTGCTGCCGATTTAACAAAACGTATAAGCACTATCCTCTCCCTACATGCCCATATCCCTGATATGGAAAAGCCAAAAATATTTACCGGTTCCGGTTTTGAAACGATATGGAGCCCTGGCAGCGGAACCATCTTTGATGAACTAATTACCTTAGCAGGTGGCAAAAACATTACAGGGAATCAACAGGGATGGGTGCCTATCAGCCCGGAACTGGTTATCGAAACCCAACCTGACATTATTATTATTCCCACCGGTAGTATGAATCCGGAAGAGGTTACTAAGATGAAAAATGATATTATCAAACGGCCTGGCTGGTCTGGACTTCCGGCAGTAAAAAATAATCACATTTTTGTTGTAAACGAAGACCTTTTATACAGAGAAGGACCCCGACTGGTAGAAGGATTGGAGTTATTATATGAAATCTTCCATAAAATCAGAGAAGAATAATCTATACGGTTATTCTAATTGGAGATATAAAGCTATCTTAATTATAGTGATTGGCTTTTTATCCATACTAGCAATAGGTTTTGTCGGGCTCAATTTTGGTACCATTGCTATTCAACCACAAAAGATCTTATCCATTCTCTGGCATCATAAAACAGATGATAGTCTGGGTCTAATTATCTGGGAATTAAGAATACCGAGGTTGATTATGGCCATGCTTACCGGGATGACTCTGGCCAGTGTAGGAGGAGGATTTCAAGGAATTTTAAGAAATCCATTGGCAGACCCCTATATTCTGGGAGTCTCAGCAGGTGCAGCCCTGGGAGCCTGTTCTGCCCTTGCTTTACAATACGCTGCAGGGCTTTACCTTGTACCTTTTTTACCGGTTTTTGCACTAATGGGTGCTTTCATTTCCATCTCTTTAGTATACCTCTTGTCTCGCAAGAAATCCCATTTACCCATGTCAGATTTATTGCTGGCTGGAGTAGCGGTTAACTTTTTCTTTTCAGCAATAATCACACTTCTTTTAGCTATATCAAGGCGAGAAACACGTTCTATGCTATTCTGGCTGATGGGTGACCTCTCAACTTCTAACTGGAGCAATATATATTGGATCTCTTTACCGGTATTCCTGGGTACCATACTGCTGGTATCTTCATCTTTAGAATTAAATGCTATGGCACTGGGAGAAGAAGAGGCTTTGCATCTGGGGATTCAGACAGAAAAACTTAGATTAAAAATATTTTTTATTGGTTCAACCATGATTGCCATTGTAGTATCCTTTACAGGATTAATTGGTTTTGTAGGATTGGTAATTCCACACATTGCCCGCTTATTAGTAGGTCCTGACCATCGCATTATGCTGCCGGTATCAGCATTAGCCGGCTCAATCTTTTTAATTATATGTGACACCATAGCACGTACTATTATCGCTCCAACTGAGATACCCATTGGAGTAATCACCGCTCTGGTTGGTTCACCAATCTTTATTCATCTGCTTAAAAGGAGGAATAAAAATAATGAATACTGATATTAAACCTATTATTTCTTTAGAAAATGTAACCTTTTCTTATAACCATCATCCTGCAATTCAAGAGGTAAATTTATCTATCTATCCCGGACAATTCATTGGCATTATCGGACCTAATGGTTCCGGTAAAACTACAATTTTAAAGTTAATCTCTGGCATTCTCACCCCTCAAAAGGGTGAAATTAAGGTGTTTGAACAAGATGTCAGGAAAATATCCAGAAAGAAAATGGCAAAAATAATCTCCGTGGTACCACAGGAATCCTATATCTCCTATAATTATAAGGTGAAAGAGATTGTCTTTATGGGAAGAATACCTTTTATCAATCAATGGCAGGGAGAGACTCTTCTCGATTATCAAATCTCTCAAGATGCTATGGAAAAGACTGATTCTCTACACCATGCCGAGAAAGGAATTCACCAGATCAGCGGTGGTGAGATGCAAAGAGTGTATATAGCCCGTGCTCTGGCACAATCACCCAAAATACTTATGCTGGACGAATTTTCTTCACACCTGGATTTGAGTTATAAATATGAGATTATAAAAATCCTCAGGGAATCATTGAAGGAAGAGGTTAAATGTATTATATCTGTTTTTCATGACCTGAACTTAGCCAGCTACTGTTCAGATAAACTTATTCTGCTAAATCAGGGTGGAATTGAAAAGATAGGAACTCCTCATGAGGTAATCAATGAATATTATTTAAAAAAGGTGTATCATACCAGACCAAATATTATTCAACACCCGGAGCTCTCCATCCCCCAGGTCATCATGTAACTATAATTTAATTGCCTATTTTATTAAATTAAAAAATAGAACAGTAAATTTTAGTA
>JAQVGY010000028.1:6482-9364 GCA_028696495.1 Atribacterota bacterium | reverse complement strand
GGTATTACCCAATGGGAGAACAAATGATGAAATATCTTTAGAGGCACCTATTCTGTTTATGGTCAAATCCATATTTGCGGGTAATGCAGCAGCACTGCTGCAGGTGGAGAAGGCAATTGCCATTGCTGGCGAGAGTTTTTTGATATACCTGGTAAGGGACAATCCGGCAAATCCTTTCAGCATTATGCCATAGACAACTACTAACTGTATAGCCAAAGCTATATATACTGCAATAACACTTTTACCCAATGGGACTATTACTGAAATCCCGATCTGCCCAAAGGTCCTGGCTACCAGACAGAATACACCAATAGGAGCTAAAGCCATAACAATACCGACTAATTTCATTACCAGTTCGTTCAGTTGTTCGAGTAATTCAAGGAGCTTTTTGCCCTTTTCGCCTATTAGTGTTATGGCAATACCAACCACTATGGCAAATACAATGATTTGGAGCATATTACCTTCAGCCAGTGCCTGAACCGGGTTTCTGGGTACCATCTCATAAAGAACTTCTGCTATTGGTTTTCCTGCTCTTGCAGTATATTCAACCGCACCTATGGCTCCCATATCCAATCCTATTCCCGGATTGAAGAGGAATGCCATTGCCAGACCAATTGCTATAGCTATTGCTGTACTTATCAAGAAAAATAGGATTGTTTTAATACCAACTTTCCCCAGTTTCCTGACATCTCCCATACTCGCTGCACCATTTGCCAGAGAAACAAAGACCAGAGGCACTACGACCATCATTATTCCCCTCAGGAATACCTGACCTACGAATTGAAATATACCGTCAATTAAAAACTTGTCCCTCAGTGCTCCAGCTGGAAGAGAATGAACTATAATACCTACTACAACACCAATGACTAACGCTATAAGAACCTTTGATGCTAACCCCATCTTCTTCTTTTCCATTTTAAGAACCTCCTTTTATTTTTTTTATATTTTAATTATTTTTTTTATTACCAACCAATTTCTTCTGCCTAATTATAAACAATTTTACTTAATTAATCAATTCAGCCAATATTTTTGTTAGTGACAACAAATGTGCGAAAATATCTTGACAAATATGTTAAAATGCAATAATATCTTTCATTGGAATGACATGGAAGGAGCTGAAAGAAATATGCCGACCTATGAATATCAATGTAAAAAATGTAATTGTACTTTTGAAAAGTTTCAATCTATAACTGCAGCGCCCTTGAAACATTGTCCTAAATGTGATGGAGAAGTAGTACGTTTAATCAGTAAAAATGGTAACTTTATCCTGAAAGGAAGCGGTTACTACAGTACCGATAACAGAAAAAGCAATTTACCTAAAGATAGATTGAGCAGCAGTTTGGATAAGGGAAGTAAGAAAGATTCAGATAGTTCTAATAGCGAACTTAAAGCTAATGAGGGAAAAGCCAAAAAAGAATCTGCCGGCGTTAAATAAAAATTTGGGCTGGATTCCGGCTCCATTCTTTAATAATATTTAAAGAATGATTAAATACATAAAACCACACCTTTTTATTTAGGGTGTGGTTTTTTTATATTAGCATCTATTTGTTTTTGACGAATTAGTAATCCGGGTTGTGATAATTATTCTGGTTTTGATTCGGTAATAATACTAAAGGGGATTCTCTTCTTTTTTCTTTTTTTCTAATACCTTCTCTGAAAAGTTTTCTAAATCAACTATATAACGTTGTACCTGACCTTCTCCTACCTTTTCTATCTCATCATATGCAGACACAAAAAAAGTGAGACGATTCTTAAAAACTTCTGTTAGCTCTGCCTGAGCTGTGACTGTCATTCCTTCTGGTGTGGGTGCCAGATGTTTGATAATTATTGAGGTGGCAACAGTGATATAACCCGGGGGTAAAAATTTCTTAACTGCTTCGATGGCAGCATTGTCCATCAGTGAAATTAGCATAGGGGTAGCAAAAGAAGGGGGCATGGGGCTATAGAATCTTTCTGCCATATTGTCCGGGGCAACCAACATCTGGGCAATGCCTTTTAACCCAATTTCTAAATTAAATTCTACCATTTCTGACCTCCTTATTATTTTTTAATAATAGAAGCAGGACTTTTAGCAGAACTTCCCATTAATTGCTTTCTGTAATTATTATAACAAAAATATAGTTTTTAGTTAAATAAAACTATTTAAGGTGGTAAAAATTAATTAATAAAATATTTTTATATTGGGAATCAGTATGCTATCTACGAAGCTTTCTTCTGTCTTTTCTATTTTCTATTCTCCATGGTGGGCAATCTGTACCACTTTACGACGGATAAATACATGGATAAGATAAGAATATATGATTATAGTAATAGGTACACTTATCAATCTGGGAATTAAGAGGATTTGCCAGGGAATATCAAACAAAATATGGAGACTGTAGGATATTAAAAATAACTCTGTAAAGGCAACAGTTATCCCCACCGGTATGATAATATTTATTACATGGTCTTCATTACCATTAATGATACGGAATATAACCACCGGCAGTACACCACAGAGGGCTGAAATAATGGTGAAGTGTGGTAGATATGGACCTATGGGCTGTATGATATAACCCAAAAAATCTGAAATAGCTCCAACTATTCCCCCATAGAGGGGACCAAGCATAAAACTGGCCAGAATAATGGGTAATTTACCAAAACCTATTCGTATTCCTTCTGCTCCTCCAATAGCTATTCTGATACTTGCTAAGCGGGAGAGCACAATACTCATTGCAACTAATAAACTGGTCAGAGAAATATTTCGTGTAGATATGTTCATAGTATTTTAGTCCTTTTCTTATTCTTATTATTTACCTGTTTTAGTGGAATTGGACATATATATTATACACACTATATACCATGGTAGAAAATTTTTAACAAATAGTATTTTTAAACTTTCA
>JAQVGY010000028.1:0-6382 GCA_028696495.1 Atribacterota bacterium | reverse complement strand
ACTGTTATTTTTTGTAACTCGCTGAAATAAACGCAGAAAGTTTTTCCCCATTATTTTATGGACATCTTCCGCAGCATATCCCTTCCCGGTTAATTTCTCTCCTATGGTAAAGACCTTATCTGCTCCATCTAACCCCTCAGGTAAAACCCGGCATCCATCAAAATCAGAGCCAAGACCCACAAAATCAACTCCCACCAGATTTACCAGATAATCGATATGTGTAAGAACATCATCAATAGTAGCCTTTCTTCTTTGTCTGGTCAAAAAGTCAGGGACATAGGTCACACAGATAAGGCCACCGTTTTCTGCTATAGCCTTTATCTGTTTATCATTCAAATTACGCCGATGTGGACAGAGCTGATAGCAATTGGAATGGGAAGCTATAATGGGTTGAGAGGAATTTTTTAATACACCCCAGAATCCTGATGGCGAAAGGTGGGAGACATCGATTATCATTCCCAGACGGTTCATCTCTTTTACCACTTTTTTACCGAAGGAGGTTAATCCTCTTTTCGAATCAGGATAATCACTCCCATCGGCAATATCATTTCGCTGATTCCAGGTAAGGGTTATTATCCTTACTCCCAGACGATAAAAATTTCTTAAGTTGTATAATTTGCCTTCTAATGCTTCTCCTCCTTCAATTGCCAGCAGGGCAGCTATTCTATTACTGGAAACAATCTTTTCAATATCGGAAAAAGAGGAAGCAAGTTCAATACTGTTATGATTTTGTTCAAATTGTAATAATAAACAATCAATTAATTGTAAGGCTCTGGATAGAGAACGAGCAGGTTTATACTGTTTTTCAATATAGGAGGCAAAAACCTGCACATCAACCTTGCCCTTTTTCAGGCGCGGTATGTCAATATGCCCCCTGGCGGATAACTCACCGAGTACCCTCCTCTTCTTAATGAGGTCAAGCGCTGTATCACAATGAGCATCACATATTACATTGTCTCGCATTTTAAGTTCCACTTTGTAAAATTTTTGACTTTCAGAATTATCGTTATCAATAAAAGAATGTAATAAATAATATTTTTGGGTATTATTCAATCTCGTAATTGGGAGCTTCTTTGGTAATAATAATATCATGAGGATGGCTCTCCCTTAGACCGGCATTGGTAATCTTGATTAAACGGCTCTTTTCCTGTAATTCTTTAATATTTGTCGCACCACAGTAGGACATTCCAGCTCTCAGCCCGCCCATTAACTGGTAGATACAGTTGGATAGTGAACCCTTATATGGTATTCTCCCTTCGATACCCTCAGGCACCAGTTTGCTGGTCTCATTCTCTTCCTGGAAGTAACGGTCCCGGCTACCCTCTTTCATGGCACCTATAGAGCCCATTCCCCGGTATTCTTTGTAGCTTCTGCCCTTATAGAGTACCACTTCGCCCGGGCTTTCCTCAGTACCGGCAAAAAGACTGCCAATCATAATGGAATCGGCACCTACCACCAGTGCTTTACATATATCACCAGAATAGCGAATTCCGCCATCGGCAATGAGGGGTATACCCTTTTCACGACAGGCTCTGGCACATTCTTTAATGGCATAGATTTGCGGCACTCCTACACCGGTAACTATTCTGGTAGTGCAGATTGAACCTGGCCCAATACCTACTTTAATAGCATCAACACCTGCTTCGATTAACCTTTTAGCACCATCATATGTAGCTACATTCCCGCCAATCAATTCTATATCAAATCTCTTCCTTATTTCAGTGATGATATTTAGCACTCTCTCAGAATCGGCATGGGCAGTATCTACAACCACCACATCACAATGAGCATGTACTATTGCCTCAACCCGTTGCAGGGTTTCAGAGGAGACACCAACTGCGGCACCCACTCTCAAGCGTCCGTTGTCATCTTTACAGGCATCGGGGTATTGTCTGGCTTTTTCAATATCTTTAATGGTAATCAATCCTTTTAAGATGTAATTATCATCTACCAGGGGTAACTTCTCAATACGGTTCTGGTGTAATATTTTCTTTGCCTCTTCCAGTGTTGTCCCCACTTTGCCGGTAATCAAAGGCTCTTTGGTCATCACCTCACTTATGGCAATCTCCTCATCTTCTAAAAAACGGATGTCCCTGTTGGTCAGGATACCGACTAACTTCTTATCATAATTTACTATGGGGATACCGGAAATATGATAATGTTTCATCAGCTCCAATGCTTCTTTGACTTTCTTGTCTTCTGTTAGAACGATTGGCTCCACAATTATACCGCTCTCGGAACGTTTTACCCGGTCAATTTCTCTCACCTGCTCCTGTATGGTCATATTCTTATGAATTATACCTATTCCACCTTCCCGTGCCATACCAATAGCCAGTCTCGATTCGGTTACTCTATCCATGGCAGCACTTACCAGGGGAATATTCAGCCTGATATTTCTGGACAATGAGGTTTGTAAATCAACTTCTCTGGGGATTAATTTTGAATTTTGAGGAACTAATAAGACATCATCGAAGGTCAAACCATCTTCTTCGATTAATTTATCTTCCCACATAAAAACCACCTCCCTTTTTCCTCTAATTTGTTTAGTATTTAATATCTTTTTTGGAATAAATTTATAAAACTTTAAACAATCTTATCTTTTCTTAAAATAGATGTCAAACTAAAAGAGTAGAAACTCTCAATTGTTCATATTATAGATTATCTTTAAACCCTGCAGGGTGAGTAACGGGTCTACCTTATCGAATAGAGAAGTATTCTTACCCAGTAAATCTGCATATCCGCCGGTAGCAATTACTATAGGGCTCCCTTTTAATTCTTTTTTAAAACGCTCTATTAATTCTCTGGTCAATCCCAGATGGCCGAAATAAATACCGGATTGAATGGCTTGTACCGTATTGATGCCAATGGCATGGTCACATTTTTTCAGTTCAACTTTGGGTAATTTTGAAGTCTTTTCAAATAAGGCATTACCAGCCAATTCCAGTCCCGGAGCTATTGCCCCACCCACATAGTTTCCCTCTTTATCCAGGGCACAGAAGGTAGTTGCAGTCCCAAAATCGATAATAACAGCAGGTGCTCCGTAGAGGGCATATACTGCTACCGCATTTACCACCCTGTCAGCACCAACCTCTTCCGGATAATCGATATTTATTTTAATATTCAATTTTATTTTTGAATTAATCAGCAATGGTTCAACATGGCAGTATTCCCAAAAAACCTTTTTCAGTATCCAGATTAAGGGAGGGACTACACAGGATATGGCTACTGCCTTAATATCAGTAAAAGACAGTGCCTCTTCAGCCAGTAAATTTTTAAAGAGCATAGCATATTCATCTTCGGTCTTTCTTAAATCAGTAAATATACGCCAGTGATTTTTCAACTTATCTCCATCAAATACTCCAATGACCGTATGGGTATTTCCGGCATCCAACACCAGTAACATAGGATTTTTACCTCCCCTATAATAGTATTTCCTTATTTTTCCGGTTTGATATCAATTTTATATTCCTTCAATTTCAAAATCAGGTTTCTCCTGCTAATACCGAGATGTTGTGCTGTTTTAGTTCTGTTCCCTTTATGTGCAATAAGACCCTTCTTTATCATCTCTCTTTCCATCTCTTTCAATGTTCCCAGCCGGGGGCTGACATTTTTTTGTTCTAAAAAGAAGAGTAATTCTTTCTCAATAATATCACTATCACACATTATCATTGCTCTTTCAATAATGTTTTCCAATTCTCTTACATTCCCCGGGAAAGAATAGTCAATTAAGAGAGACAGCCCTTCAGAAGAGATAGCAGAAATTCGCTTATTTAAAATTTGATTATACTTTTTAATAAAGTGTTCTATCAGCCGGGGTATATCCTCTTTTCTTTCCCTTAAGGGCGGGATATCGATATGGAAAACATTGAGACGATAGAAGAGGTCTTCTCTAAATCTACCCTCTTTTATCTCTTTTTCTAAATCCTTATTGGTAGCTGCTATCAGTCTGACCTCAACTTTTATACTGGCAGAACTGCCTACCCTTTCAAATTCCTTCTCCTGGACCACCCTCAGTAATTTTGCCTGTGTGGCAATATTTACTTCCCCTATTTCATCCAGAAAGACGGTTCCCCCATGGGCAACCTCAAATCTACCTATTCTCCTGGAGTTAGCCCCGGTAAAGGCTCCTTTTTCATGACCGAATAGCTCACTCTCCAGTATACCGGGAGAGAATGCCACACAATTGGCTACCACAAAAGGCTTTTCCCGGCGCGGGCTGTTCATATGGAGAGCACGGGCAATGAGCTCTTTTCCGGTACCGCTCTCTCCGGTTATCATTACCGTAGTAGGAAGCGGGGCAACTTTTTTTACCATCTCCAGTACATTTTTCATAGCTGAACTCTGTCCCACAATCTCTTTAAAATTGAATCTTCTCTCTTCCTCTTCCCGAAAATATTGGTTCTCATTTTTGATTTCATCCTGCTGGATGATACGCTCTAAGGTCATCTTTAATTCATCTATATCAAAGGGTTTGACCAGATAATCCATCGCTCCCAGTTTCATAGCCTCTACCGCCTCGGGAACCGTACCATAGGCAGACATCATAATTATGGGTGTTTTAATATCCATCTCTTTCATCTTCTCAATTACCTGAAGCCCGTTCATATGGGGCATCCTTAAATCCAGCAGGATAGCAGAGTATTCCTCTTTTTTAATACTGTTAAGGGCCTCTATGCCGTTTGCTGCCTCATGTACCTCGTACTGACTGCTGGATAGTACCCGCCTGAGCATCAATCTAATACTTTCTTCATCATCAACAACCATAATCTTATTCAATCTCTCTATTCCTCCCTGATGGAATAAATATTTTTACCATAGTCCCCTTCCCTGGCACTGATTCTATGGCAATGGTACCCTGATGCATCTCAATGATATTATAGGCTATGGATAATCCCAACCCGGTCCCCTGACTGCGGGTGGTAAAGAAGGGGTCAAATATATGTGCCAATTCTTCCTCGCTTATTCCTGCTCCATTATCTTTAATAGAGATTAACACAGCCTCCTGGTCCCGATAAAGAGTCGATTTTAAGGATATGGCAATCTCCCCTTTTGGAGAAACCGCCTGAATGGAATTTAAGATAACATTCATTAAAGCCCTTCTTATCTGAGCCCGGTCGGCAAAGATATTATGATGGGGACATTCCAGGGAAAGCTGGAATCGAATCTCCTTCTCCCTGCTCTCTGATTTTAACAGGTTTACCAGCTCTTCGATAGTTTCTCCTAAGGCAAAACAGGTAAAATTTAATTTTTTAGGTCTGGAGAAATCCAGTACCTGATTAATCAGTTCATTCAGTCTATCTACTTCTTTAATAATTACTTTTAAATCACTTCTCTGTTCATTGTCTTCAGGAAAGGATTGTAAAAGAAACTGGGTTAAACCCCTGATAGAACTCAAAGGGTTCCTTATCTCATGGGCGATGGCACTGGCGATTTGTCCTAAGGAAGCCAGTCTTTTGTTCTGGTTTATCTCTTCAGACAATCTTTTCAGTCTGGTAATGTCCCTCACCAATATCACCATCCCGCCTGTTTGATTATGTTCACCCTCCAGAAAAGAGGTATTGATTACCAGATTTTTTTGAATATGAGTTTTGGTCTCAAATTCGAGCTCTTCTTCTATTTTTTTTCCTTCCTGAAGCCCAAGCAGGTATAATGATTTATCTCTAATTTTAAGTGGCAGCACCTCTTCGGCATTTTTATTTAATACCTCATCCCTTTTCACCTGAAATATCTCTTCACTCTTTTTGTTGATGGTCTTGATAATATTATGCCGGTCAACCGAAATTACTCCGCTATCCATAGTCTCTAAGAGTTTGGTGGTATAGTCTCTCATATTGCGGATGGTCCTCCTTGCGACAAGACTCTCCTGAAATCTAAAGACCATGGATATCCCCAGCAGAGAGATAATGAGAATAATGAGATAATTTAAGAAAACTCTCTGTTTAATCTGATTGTAGCGCAGATAATAGCCCTCTAAATTTATACCAATGGAAAGATATTTATCACGTAAAAATATAAATCCGAATAAATCTGAAGAAAAAGAGTCACCAAAATCAAAAGGTTTAATAATTTGAAGAATTCTTCTATTTTCCCGGTCATGGGTTTGAAAATAATTGACTCTTCCCGGAAATTCAATTTCGACTCGTTCCTCCATCCTGAGCTTATCGGTACTCATTCGAACCAGACCATTATTATCTACAATATCGATAAAGGTAATACCCTCTTTTTGAAAGAGATTGAGTACCTCTGTTAAGACATTTCGGTTCACAATAAATTGGGACCCTAAGGTCTGTATGGAAAAGGCAACATTTAACCCTTCTGAATGAGCAAGTTCCAGTAAATAGTTCTTTTCTCTCTGTAATTCATGATAACTGATATAACCCAG
>JAQVGY010000027.1 GCA_028696495.1 Atribacterota bacterium | reverse complement strand
GCCTCAAAGTTTCCATCTTCTCCATAACTGTCAGTCTTTTTAATATGGAGGTAGAAAAAATCATATTTATGATAATTTTCTTTTAAAGTGTTAAACTCATCGCCAATTGCCTCACCGGTATTCAGGATACTCATACCGACCAATCTGGCTAAGCCGCGATACATAGGATAAGCAGCAATAGCAGCAGGATTTAGTTTATAAAGCTCACCCATGGAAGGAAGTTCGGGATGTTTGGCTATTCCCCTTAAAAGAATGGCATTTGCCGGATGATGCCCCTTTAAAACTTCCATGCATCTGTCTATAAAACTATTAATTATCTTTACACTCCACCTGCTCTCCTCTCTTAGGGCTTCGGCATATTTAATTTTTTTACCGTTAAGCTGCGGGTCGGCATCGGAAATTCCATCTTCCAATCCCTTCCCTCTGAAGACCACCACAAAACGATGTTCTTTACCAGGTTTGATTATGACTTTCACCCCATCAATTTCTGTTATCTCGCTCTGTAACAGGGAGCATAACTCCTGGTTTTTTTCTGTGGAAATACGGCCGGCTCTGCGGTCAGTAATTATTCCCTTCTCATCAATAGTGGCAAAATTCCCACGGCAGGCAAGGTCATCACAGGTCAACTCTATATCTATCCCCAGTGCTTCTAAGACACCTCTGCCAATCTGATACTTTATGGGGTCATAGCCAAACAAGGACAGATGTGCCGGTCCGCTGCCAGGAGTGATACCCCGTGAAATAGGGTCAGTCAAACCACATATTGACCGGGCTGCCAACCTATCAAGGTTTGGTATTTTCGCCTGCTCCAGCACGGTTTTCCCCTCTTTGTTGGGAAGGTCTCCTAAGCCATCCATTACCAAAAGAACAATCCTGGAATCTGTTTTTACTGATAACTCTTTTAAAATATTCTCGGTTATCAAAATCATTATCTCCTTTCATTCAACAAGAGATTTATTATTCTCGGAGTGCATCATATCCTGCAACCTTTCTTTTAGAAAGGTATTCCTCTGAACTGTTTTGTCATTTTTTATGGCAATCCATAGCGCCTTACTGGTGCCCACTATAACTACCAGTCTCCTGGCTCTGGTAATTGCTGTATACAATAAATTACGCTGCAATAAAAGATAATGCTGTGTTAATAGTGGCATAACAACTGCGGGATATTCACTCCCCTGACTTTTATGCACGGTAATAGCATAAGCCAGTACCAATTCATTGAGTTCGGAGAACTCATATTCTACTACCCTGCGATAGAAGAGTACCTTCACTGTCTGTTCTTCGTGGTCGATATCTTTGATATTGCCTATATCTCCGTTAAAGACTTCTTTATCGTAATTATTGCGTATCTGCATCACCTTATCATTTATTTTATATACTTGATGACCATATTTTACACTTTTCTCATCAGAATTGAGAGCATTTCTCAATAAATTGTTTAACTGGTCTGCACCAACAGCACCCTTATACATGGGAGTCAAGACCTGTATATCATGCATGGGGTCATAACCATAACTACGAGGCAATCGGTAGGTGCAGAGCTGGATAATTTTTTGTGCAGCCCTTTCCGGGTCCTCCTCTTTTAAAAAGAAAAAATCTTTGTTCTGCTTAACATTCAGAATCGGGTATTTACCCTGATTGACCCGATGGGCATTTAAAATAATCAGACTTTTTGCCTTTTGTCTGAAAATATGAGTCAGACGTACTACAGGTATGACTTCTGAGTCAATCAAGTCTTTCAACAAATTACCGGGACCGACTGAGGGAAGCTGGTCAATATCCCCAATCAGAACTAAAAAGGTATTTTCTGTTATCGCCTTTAAAAGAGATTGCATTAAAATAACATCTATCATGGAGACTTCATCCAAAATAACGACATCTGCCCTGATAGGATTCTGTTCATTTTTGGTAAAGCATTTTTCTCTGGGATTGTATACCAGCAGGCGATGAATGGTCCTGGCAAACCTGCGGGTAGCCTCGCTCAATTTCTTTGCTGCCCTTCCGGTGGGAGCAGCTAAAACAATTTTCATACCAAGCTCTTCAAATAATTCGATTAAACCAATAGTGGTGGTGGTTTTTCCGGTACCGGGACCACCTGTGAGGATTAGAACACGATTTAGTAAAACTTCTTTCATAGCCTGTTTTTGTTCAGCGGCAAAATTAATCTTATATTTTTCTTCCAGCTCTCCTATCTTCTGGTCAATATTTATCTGAAGCAATTGCTGGGGAAAACGAATTATTCTGACAATCTTCTCACCTATCTCTTGTTCTGCATTAAAATATAGTGGTAACCAGACCTGTTTATTCTGAATTATAATCTCTTTTTTGCGTTGTAAGACTGTGCATTCCTTCTCAACCAATTCTTCGGCAGTCCCCAGTAATTCAGCTGTCATAGGTAATAAATCATCCAGATAAATAAAACAATGACCATGGTTAGCACTTTCATTTAAACAATATTTAATTCCGGCACCTATTCGAGCCGGGGAATCATTACCAATCCCTAAGTTTTGAGCGATCTTATCGGCAATCTTAAAACCAATACCAAAGATATCATCTATCATACAATAGGGATTCTCTTTTAATTTTTCGATTGCCCTGCTTCCATATTGTTTGAATATCTTTACAGCATATCCGGTAGTAACCTGATAGGATTGTAGAAAAAGCATCACTCTCTTAATTTCTTTCTGTTCCTGCCAGGACTTTTTAATTATTTCTATTCTCTTCTGTGCTATTCCTTCTACCTCGTTTAGTCTCTCAGGGGTTTTTTCAATTATATCCAGTGTTTTCTCTCCAAAGTGGTCTACTATCCTGCCGGCTGTTACCGGTCCAACCCCTTTGATAAGCCCTGAGCCAAGATAACGGCGTACACCATCTAAGGTTGTTGGTAAAATGATTTGATAGTCTTCGAAATTAAACTGTAACCCATAGCGGGGGTCCACATTCCACTTCCCCTCGAATTGATAGGTTTCTCCTACAGTAACCGTAGCCATCTTCCCCACTACCACCATTTCTTTCTGTTCCGGTTCCTGCATATCAATACGGGCAATCACAAAACCATCTTCTTCCATATGATAAACCAACTTTTTTATGGTTCCTTTAATCAGGATGGATTCTTCCGCCAATACTGATACCCCTTATCTGTCTTTTTTAGAGCTATGAATTATTTTAAAATGATAAATTAAATAGTTTTAAAAATTTTATTTCAAATCAGGACATTATATTATTTTTATCCACACATCGCGAGTTCGAGGTCCGTCAAATTCACAAAAGACTATTCCCTGCCAGGTACCTAATTTCAATTTACCATCTTCTATGATTACTGAGATTGAGGAACCAATCAGACTCGATTTAATATGTGCTGCTGAATTGCCTTCCAGGTGACGATAATTATCCTCAAAGGGAATAACTGTCTCTAACTCCTGTAATATATCTGTCAGTACATCAGGGTCAGCATTTTCATTAATGGTTATGGCAGCTGTGGTATGTGGTACAAAAATAACACAGAGTCCCTCTTTTTGATTACTCTCCTGCACTACCCGCTCTATTTCAGCGGTGATATCCAGCATTTCAGTTCGGTTATTGGTATTAACCGGGATTGTTTTTAACATAAATTTTCTCCTTCACTCTTTTTGGGCAACATCTCTGAATATTGGAAATTAAAATATTTGGAAATTATTGCTCTATTTTTTTAGAAATAAATATATTTTAGTCTATCACATTTTCTGTTCCAGTTCTATTTAAAGACTAAGATATTTTTTAGAGCAATATCCATTTTTCATATTTTTAAAAATCAATAATGATGGTATTATGATGTTTAAAAATATATTTTTAGAATATATTATTTAGCTTAATTAGAGGCCTGATTGTTTATAGTTTTCTATGGAAAATAAAGTTGACTGCTCCAATTATTTTGATATAATACTATGTATTAATAGCTACTACTAATAGTAAATATATTTCCTAAAACAGGGAGGTTTTATGAGAAAATTCATTGTTTTATTTCTGAGTATCCCGGTACTTTTGCTGGCAATTACCGGTATAGCTCTGGCATCAGATTTCCTTGCTCAAGCTGATGCTATTTACCAGAAAGACAACTTAGAAAGTGTTATCGAGTCTCTTCCTCTTTATCGAAAAGCGGTGGAAGAAAATCCGGACAGTTATGAAGCCAACTGGAAAATGGCTCGGGCTTTAAGAGAATATGCCGACCTGTCAATGCAGGCTGATGCATCAGACTGGAAAAATATCTGCAAGGTTTATGCCAAAGAGGGATTGAAGTTTGCTGATATTGCCAAGAAGATGGAACCAGATAGAGTAGAAGGACATCTCTATTATGGATTGAATGCAGGCTCTTATTCTGATGGGGTCAGTATTTTAAAGGCAATAAAGGAGGGATTAAAGAATAAGACTGAGAAAGCCTTTGAAAAAGCATATGAAATCGACAAAATGTATGATGATGCGGCACCGATTCTTTCCTTAGCAAGAATGTGGCATCAGTTACCCTGGCCTTATCAGAAAGAAAAGACTTCTGAAAGATATTTTGAAGAATATTACCAGTATTTTCCTGACAATCCCCAGGGTCTGGTCTATTATGCCGAGCTGTTAAAAGACCGTAAGAAAAAGGAGCAGGCTATTGAACTGTTAACTCAGGCTTCACAGAGTGGTCACCCCTATTTCAGTAAAAGAGCCAAAGAATTATTGGAAAAATGGTCTTAACAATATAGTTTAAAAAAAGAAAAGGAAATGGCTTCGTAACTAAGGCTGGTATAATAGCTTAGCTACGAAGCCATAATAATGCTGACTAAAAATTGTAATGCTAACTTTCAAATCAATATAAATTCTCTATCCAGTATGATATTATTGGAAATATGAAAAACGATAGTTTACCCATAATATCTTATCAAAGATGGCTTGATGCAAAAATTAATGAGATAAAGAATAATAAATACAAACCTGAACTATTATTACACAGTTGCTGTGCCCCTTGCAGCAGTTATGTAATAGAATATCTCTCTCCTTTTTTTTCTATAACTGTCTTCTTCTATAACCCCAATATTCACCCGGAAGAGGAATATAAAAGAAGATTAGGGGAGCAAATTACACTTACTGAAAAAATCAAGGTAAGAAATGAAATTAATTTAATTATTGGCTCCTATGAACCAGATTTATTTTTCCAAAGAGTGAAGGGGCTGGAACAGGAAAAAGAAGGTGGAAGACGTTGTCAAAAATGTTTTGAGTTACGCCTGGAGAAGACTGCTCAAAAAGCATCTCAATTGGGTTTCCCCTATTTTACTACCACTTTAACAGTAAGCCCACACAAAAATGCTAAGCTTATTAACCGGCTTGGTAATGATATTGCCTCTCTTTACCACCTTCAGTATTTATTCAGTGATTTTAAAAAGAAAAGCGGCTTTCAACGTTCTATTGTGTTATCACATCAATATAAGCTCTACCGCCAGAGCTACTGTGGATGTATCTTTTCCAAAGAACAGGAAAAACTAAGTGATGAAAAATAGTGGAGATGAAGTTTTAAAACTTCATCTCCACTATTTTCTTTTTTAATATCGAGTTCAAATCAAAAGCAGTAATTTCTATTATTATTATAATTTATAACCTTCTGCTTTAGTGTCTTAGGTGGAGCGAATCTCCTGACGCATAAATACTACATAAGAGACCGCAAAACACACTAAAATCAAAGCAATCAGAATAACAAATTGCGGCCACACCACTAAGACACTCTGTCCGATACTCAGTGGGCCGGGTATTACTTCCATACTCTTTAAGGCAGTGGAAATACCAAAAAACCTGATGGAAGGATTCAGTATGGCAGTGGTGCATTCTTGAAATAGTATTAGTGGTGATACCCGTAAAATCATATTTCTGATATTTTCATTTCTGCCCATCAATTCCAGGGTAGCATTATTTCCCAGAGGAGCAACCTGGTCGGCAATAACATTGGCAACCATGAGAATAAAGAAAGAAAAGAATATCCAGACCATTATGGATATTAAGGCTGAGGTTGCTGTCTGTCGAAAGAGGATAGAAAAAAGGATTCCCAGCCCCATCCAGAATCCAATGTAGACTATGCTTACCAAAAAGAATATACCTATACGGGCCAACTCTTGCATGGTTGGAATAATTCCAAATACTGCCATTTCCAGACCACTAATTATCACAATAATACTGATTAACATCACTGCTATAGTGGTTATTCCGGCCAGAAACTTACCATTAATGAGAGCATCTCTATAAATTGGCTGGGATAATACCATACTCATAGTCCCACCGGAACGTTCACTATTTATAGCATCAAAACCGAAAATAATTCCGATTAAGGGTCCGAAAAAACTCACAAAAAAGATAAAAGAGGGGATTGTACCGGCAGAGAAAGTAAATAATTTTAGAAAAAGGAAATCACCGCTGAATTGGCTCACATCACTACTAACCGACTGATTAATAACATAGATGATAGTACCTGCGGTAAGGGCAACGATTAAAAAGAGTATAATAAATTTTCTGCTGCCTAAATAGTCAGCCAGCTCTTTCCAATATACAACACCTAATCCTGACATATTAACTACCCTCCTGAAAATATTTAGTGTAAATCTTTTCCAGTGAGATATCTTCTGCTCTCTTTTCTACCCTTAGGACTCCATCTAATTTTTTTATACTTTCAACCAATCGAGCAGTATCCTGAGTATTATCAAAACTTATCTCTAAGCGATTACTCTTTTCGGTCAATATTTTTTTGCTTATCTCATCCAGTGAACCTAAAGCAACCATCTTACCTTTGGAAAAAATCCCTATTTTGCTACAAATCTTCTGGACCTGATAAAGAAGGTGTGAACATAAAAAGATGGTAATATTCTCTTCCCGGTTAGCCTTTATTATTAAATTTAATATCTCCTCTACACCCTGTGGGTCAATTCCGGTGGTAGGCTCATCCAGTATAGCAAATTTTGGTTTTTTGACAAAGACAGTACCCAACCCCAATCTCTGTTTCATACCTTTGGAAAACTTTCCAACTTCAAGATTTTTAACCTTTGATAGTCCCACCAGTGATAATATCTCTTCTATTCCTACTTTGGCTTCTTTTTCGGGAATATTGTTTAGCCGGGTAATGTAGAATAAATTTTCCCAGGCAGTTAAGTCTTCATAAAAGCCTACATTTTCCGGAAGATAACTGGTTATTCTCTTTACTCTTAGAGGTTCTCTTGTTGAATTATATCCAAAAACACTTACCTCCCCCGAGCTGGGTTCTGTTAATCCCAGAATCATCAAAATAGCAGTAGTCTTACCGGCACCATTAGGACCAAGAAAGCCAAAAATCTCTCCCTCTTCTATTGTTAAATTTAACTTATCAACCACTGGAGTCCCATTGTAAATCTTAGTTAAATCTCTGGTCTCCAATACAGTCTGAGTCGGTTTCATCTTTCGTTCCTCTTATCTTCTTCTCAATTTCAGAAAAATAGCCAGCAAAATAGCCAGGATTGCTATTATTATTAATACTCCTACCCAGCCCCATTTGGTAGGTACCTGAACAGTGGTTCTAAATTCAATCTTTTTCTGGTCCTGTGTCCCGGTGGCATTGACGGTAACGATATAGTCACCGGGTACTGTATTCTGGGGAACTTTAACAGTCATGGTAATCTTTTCTGGCTGCTGGGTTTGAGCAATAGATGGTAATTCAGCCATCTTATCGGGATTGAATTTTACTTCCCACCCCTGAGGAGCAGTACTGAAAAAAGCAATGTTATCGATTGAGGCAGACCCTTCATTCCAAAGGTAGAAAAGGAAATCTTTTTCTTCACCCGATATGGTGTTTAGTTTTAAGTTTCCCGTCTCTGTCCCCACATTCATTGTATAGGTACCGGTGACAATTGCTTTGAGAGGCAAAGATTTTTCCAATTCTCCGGCTCTGGCAATAAATTTCAGTTCATATTCATCCTTTTCTGTGGTGAAGGGTGGAGTCACAACTAATAAGATGGTTTCAGTGCCTGACTTGTTAATTTTTATGGCTGAGATTGTTTCATCTTCCCTGTATCTTGGACTGATTGAGGCTCTCCAGCCTTGAGGCAATTCGGCTGCAAAATCCATTACCTGATCTTCATCTGTCTGATTTTTAACTTCAATCTCATATTTCATAGCCTTACCGGAAGGAGTTTCCACTGCAGGATACTTGGTGTTTAATATAATCTCATCAGTCTCTTCTTCTTTCTCTTCTCCAATCTTGCTGATAGCAGCAACTGTAATGTCCAGAGAACGGATAAGTTTGCCATCTTTGGTCTCTGCTTTTATGGTAAAGGTATAACCTTTCTGCTCTTCACCTATCTCTTTTGGTGCCTCAATATGTAAATTTAGAGTTCTGCTATTGTCCGGCTCATCGGGAAGAAGATTGATCTGTCTGACCTCAAAGCCCTTCCAACTCTCATTTCTCAAAAGAACTTCCCAATCTTCTGCTTCAGGAGCAGCAATCAGGTCAACTAAGATTTCTTCCGGCTGTTTACCCTGATTGATTAGTTTAATATCAAGGTCAACACTCTGCCCTTCCTCTAATACCAGGTTAGAAAATTGGCTGTAGATAAGAAAATCTCTTTCTGATTTTTCGTTCTGTTCTGATTGTGCTAAAGAAGAAAAAGAAAGTAGTGCAATTATTATAAAAAGGATTGTGTTGAAAAATAAAAAACCTTTAATTTTTTGGTACATAGTTCTTACCTCCTCATCTAATTTGACCATTTTTGTAACTTTTTATCATCATCTTAAAAATTAAGGCTTTTCTTAAAAAGTCTATTAAATTGTCCTGTCTTTTTTTATATCTGTCTCAGTTGTGTACTAAATTCTTAATTTTTTACCCCTTCACTATAAAATTTTACAAAAAAAATTATTCTTGTCAAGATTTTATGAAGGTTAATTTTCCCTATACAAAACCTCTTAATCTTTAATGCGATTTTTATCTTCTCTCCAGTAATCAATTATTTCTTCATTTAAGAGGTCCTGTACTAATTTTTTCAATACATCATCCCCGCTAAACAGGGAAAGAAATCCAAAATGAGAAATTATACTTTGCTCTTTTTCTTTCTCTATTATTTTGCAATTACCATATTCTGTAGTAACACAATCTATCAGCCCTGAAAAGGAGTAAATATGGAACCTATCCAGCCCAACTTCCAGGGCAATCTTTTCTACCAGCGCTACGGCAATATCGCTATAACTACAATCTTCTGGTAATTTCAATATCTCCACCAATCTGGGAAGAATCCTTTCAAAAAGGAGTCTTTTATAAGGGATGTCTCCTTTCAGACCGAGAGTTCTGGCAATTTTTACTACCTGGTCAGGATTAAGACGGTTAAAATAGTCCACATAATAATCTTCCTGATGTTCGAGATTGATATAATAATGTTGACCCTTTAAACTTTTTAAAACCCGGTATGCATCAAAATAACCTAATTTTAAATTATATCTTGCCCTTTTGGTATTAAAACTTAGTGGACCTCCCAGGTTTTCCTGTGCTTCAATATTAATAACATGTAGATTATCTAAATTAACTTTTCTTTTTCTTCCCCATCCCCCAACCTGTATTGTAATGAGAGATTTATAGCCACGGTCAATGAGCATACGGATGGGGAGGTTATCATAAATCCCCCCATCTGAATATATCTTGTCTTCGATTTTCGCGGAGCGAAAGAGCGGGAAATTGGCACTGGCAAAAAGATAGTCAGCAATCTGCCCTTCGGGAATATCCTCTACAAATAATTCCA
>JAQVGY010000026.1 GCA_028696495.1 Atribacterota bacterium | reverse complement strand
ATTACACTGGATTATGGCAGTGGGGGAAAACTGAGCAATGAGTTAATTCATTCTCTATTTTTAAAATATTTTAATAATCCTTTTTTGAATCAGCTACACGATGGAGCAATTTTACCTCCGGTAAATCAAAGAATAGCCTTTTCTACAGACTCTTACACCGTAAGTCCTATCTTCTTTAAAGGGGGAGATATTGGACATCTGGCTATACACGGGACTATAAACGATCTGGCTATGTGTGGAGCATATCCCAGATATTTAAGCATATCTTTGATTATTGAAGAAGGGACTTCAATGCAGATACTGGAAAAAATTACCAGTAGTATGGCACAAGCGGCAAAGGAAACAGGGGTTTTGATAGTTACCGGGGATACCAAGGTAGTTAATAAAGGAGATATTGATGGTATTTTTATTAATTCCACCGGTATAGGTTATATAGATTCAGGTGTTAACATTCAGCCCGGCAGTGCACAGGTTGATGATGTAATTATTGTCAATGGACCTATTGGAAACCATGGAATCAGCATACTCGCTTCTCGAGAAAATTTGGAATTGGAAGAAAATATTTTAAGTGATACTGCTCCCTTAGCTGGTTTAGTACAGGAAATGTTATCTATAACTAAAGACATTCATGTATTGCGAGACCCTACCAGGGGTGGTCTGGCTACTGCTTTAAATGAAATTGCCCAATCATCACAGGTGGAAATAGAAATTGAGGAAGAGAAAATTCCCATTGAAGAAAAAGTGAAAGATACCTGTAAAATTTTGGGTTATGACCCACTCTATTTAGCCAATGAGGGGAAATTAATAGCTTTTTTACCAGAACAATTTGCTGAAAAGGTAGTGCAGAAGATGAAAAAGAGCAGGTATGGAGAGCAGGCAGCTATTATAGGAAGAGTAATTGCCAGGGGAAGAGCCGAAGTATATTTAGAAACTGAAATTGGTGGAAAAAGAATAGTGGGGATGCTAAGCGGAGAGCAACTTCCCAGAATATGCTAACTAAAGGTTTATGTTTTTATAATAAAGATAAAGTATTTTGTTAATTAAGATAATCTTTCAATAGGTCTTGACACATATAATTTGTAATAAACTATGATTTATAATACAAATTTAAGAAAAGGAGCTGAACCCCCATGATTCAAAAGAGTGAGAGTATCCCGGTAGCATTAGCTAGGAAAAGCATTGCTTATTATTTGCAAAACAGAAAAAAACTTCCTTTGCCTGATGATCTACCCCCAGAGTTGATTGAGCAGCAGGCAGGGGTATTTGTTTCTTTAAAAAAAGGGGAAAGATTGAGGGGTTGTATCGGCACCTTCCTTCCCAATAAAGATAATATTGCTTTAGAGATTATTGAAAATGCAATAAGTTCTGCTATACATGACCCCAGATTTTCTCCTGTAACTCTTGATGAGGTGGGAAGCCTGTCCATTTCTGTAGATGTACTATCTGCTCCAGAAGAAATAAAAAATAATAGTCAGCTAAATCCCAAAAAGTATGGTGTGATAGTCAGTTGTGGGTATAAAAAAGGCCTTTTATTACCCGATCTGGAAGGGGTAGATACTATTGAGCAACAGATAGATATTGCCAGACAAAAAGCGGGAATATATGCCGATGAAGATTTTAAGATTGAAAGATTTGAAATAAAGCGGTACCACTAATCAAAAAAATAATTTGTTCAACAATATTTAAATTATAGAAAAATATATTTTTTCCATTTTCAGAAACATGTTATTATTATTTTATAACAATAATTGTACTATAATAGTTTCCAAAAATATATATATATTAAAAAAATAACCTAAAAGGGGCTCTATCCATGTTTAACTTTCCTATTTCTTTTGCTTTTTCCCGAAACATTGGTATCGATTTAGGTACCAGCACTACATTAATATATGTAAAGGGACAGGGGGTTATTTTGGAAGAACCCTCCATTGTAGCTTATCAAAAAAATGATAATCGTGTTTTAAAAGTAGGGAAAGAGGCCAAATCCATGATTGGCAGAACTCCCAGAGGTGTATATACCATTCGTCCTTTGCAATATGGTGTAATTGCCAATTTTGAAGTAACTGCAGAAATGTTGCGCTATTTTATCAAAAAGATATTTTCCCGTTACCAATTTATTAAACCTTCCATTACTATTTGTGTTCCCTCAGGTGTTTCTGAAGTTGAAAAGAGGGCAGTTTCTGAGGTTGCCTATGAATGTGGTTCACGAAGAGTATTTTTGATTGAAGAACCTATCGCTGCCGCCATCGGCGCAGGGTTGCCTACTTTTGAGCCCATGGGTAATTTGATTCTCGATATTGGTGGAGGCACTTCAGAGGTTGCCGTTATTTCTTTAGGTGGTATTGTAGTTAGTGAAATAACTAAGGTTGCCGGTGATTATCTAAACCAGCAGATAGTGAAATATTTAAAGGAACAGCGCGGACTTTTTATAGGTGATTTGACTGCTGAGGATTTAAAGATAGCACTTTCCAAAAGGGGAAGGCAATTTGATGATGATGGTGAAGAGGATGTCTTTGAAGCGCGGGGCAGAGATCGTCTTACCGGTTTACCGGTTAAAATAGAGCTAACCAAAGATGAACTAAAGGAAGCTCTCTATAGTTCAGTAGAGACTATAGCCAATATCGTTAAGATGGTATTAGAGAAGACCCCTCCTGAGTTAATTTCAGATATTATAAATAAAGGATTGATAATGACCGGAGGGGGAGCCCTGTTGGCAGATTTGGATAAATTTATTCAGGAACAAATACAGATTCCTGTTTTCGTATCTAAAGACCCACAATACTGTGTGGTTAAGGGAACAGGGGAAGCGCTGGAGAATTTTGATAGATACAACAGGGTTCTCATGAAAACTTATAGAGGTAAATAATAAGAAAATATTTTAAAATATCTTAAATTTATAAACCACCTTTATTGAAAATAGACTGTTTATTATAAAAAAGTAGTAATAAGAGTTAGGAGATTAATTGATTGAAAAGGCTTTCTAAAGAAAGGAAAGCTCTCTTTTTGTTTTTAGGGCTTTCCTTATTATCAGCTCTGTTAATTACAATTGATTATCATGGTAAAGGTGTTCTGGGATTGTTAAAAGATACAGGTTCTTTGGTTATAAAGCCGATAAACCTGACCGTCCAGAACACCTTAAACCATTTAACAAAATATTATCAGGTTTTTAATGAAACTGAAAACATCTATGAAAGTAACCGGCAATTAAAACAGGAAAATCAAGAACTTTCACATGAGAATGCAGTTCTTAAAGAAAAACTGGCTGCCTATGAACGAATTGCAAAAATGGTTCAATTTAAGGAATATTACAACTATGAAATGATTCCTGCTCAGGTAATCGGTAGAGAACCCGGCAATTGGTTTCACAGTGTAATTATTGATATGGGGAGCAAAGATGGTATAGAGATAGATATGGGAGTTGCTACCCATAAAGGGTTGGTGGGAAAAGTTATTCAAGTAGGAAGAAATACTTCAGAAGTCCTTCTGATAATCGACCAGGGTTGTTCAGTTGGGGCGATGGTTCAAAGACCAAGAGAGGTTGGGGTAATCAAGGGAGGTACTGAAAGTAATTATTGTTATCTTGATTATGTGGCACATGATGCCGACGTTCAGCTCAATGATATTGTAGTCACCTCCGGGATGGGCAGCACTATTCCAAAGGGAATAATAATTGGACGTATTGTGGTCATCAGGAAAGAAAAACATGATCTTTTTCAAAGAATTTTAATCAAGCCGGAAGTTGATTTTAACAAATTAGAAGAAGTCTTCATCGTAAAAATCCCGGAGAATGAAAAATAAAGGAGATATTATTAGAGTATGAATATGGTCGAATCAACCAGGATGGACAATGGGCTCAGGTTAGTATCTTGCAAGATGCCTCTCAGACAATCTGTCTCCATAGTCATTGGAATCAAATCTGGTTCCATCTACGAAAGAAAAGAAGAACAGGGTATTTCTCATTTTATTGAACACATGCTTTTTAAAGGTACTGAAAAGAGAAAAAATACTTTAGAAATCTCTCAGGCTATTGAAAAGTTGGGTGGAGAGATAAATGCTTCTACTTCAGAAGAATACACCCTTCTTTACAGTAAGGTATTATATAAAAACTTCACTGATGCCTTTGAAGTGCTGGCTGACATTTTATGTAACTCACTCTTTAGAGAAGAGGATATTCGCCAGGAAAAGACAGTAGTGCTGGAGGAGATTAATAAATATCAGGATATTCCAGATGACTGGATTACATTTTTAATAAACAGGCTGATGTGGAAAGATACTGTCTTAGGGCAGAATGTTTTAGGAGAAAAAAAGACGGTACGAGGGTTTAGCCGCAAATTATTATTACCATATTTTCAAGAAATGTATCAACCCCAAAATATGGTATTCAGCATTACCGGGAATTTCTCCCCTGATAAAATTAACGCTCTGGTAGAAAAATTACCTTTCCCAGTAAAAAACGGTGTAATCAGAGAAGTTGTCCCGCCGGAGGAAAAAGTTAATAAAGAACCAGAGTTAAAATTGGTAAAGAAAAAAGTTAAACAGGCCCATCTTTGCTTTGGTTTTGAGGGGATTTCCAGATTTCATCCAGATAAAATCACTATGGATATTATGAATATTATCTTAGGAGGGGGTCTCAGTTCCAGGTTATTTCAGGAGATTCGTGTTAATGAAGGTCTTGCTTATGATATACATTCCTATTCCCAATATTTTGATAAAACCGGTTCTTTTAACATCTATGCCGGAGTAATTTCTGAAAAATTAACACACAGTGTTAAAAAAATCCTGAATGAATTGAGAAAAATAAAGGAAAAGAAAGTTAGCGAAACTGAATTAAAAATCGCTAAAGAAATTTATAAAGGGAGCATACTATTGGGACTGGAAAATACTTTAAGTTATGCTTTCCGCCTGGGAAGCTACGCACTCCTATATAACAAAGAATATAACTACAGGGAAATTATTGAACATATAGAAGGTATAGAGGCAGAAGATATCAGGAGGCTTGCTGAAAACATCTTTCAGCGCCAAAGAATTAAATTAGTAGTCTTTGCCCCTAATGATACCAGGGTTCAAAGACATAATTTGTTAACCCTATTGGACGTTTAAGGAAGGGATGCTTTTAATGCCGCTTGATTTAAGAGTAGGAGATATAATCAAACTAAAAAAGAAACATCCCTGCGGGGGATATCACTGGGAGATAACCAGAACAGGAATTGATATAGGAATAAGGTGTCTCACCTGTGGGAGAAAAGTATTGGTACCCAGAGTAAAAATTGAAAGAAGAATAAAACTTATTATTAAACGAGATTAAATATTTTAGAATAATTGTGGGTATATGGTTTTTAGTTTTTAGTTCATAGTTTTTTTGTTAAAATACATAAATTCACTCTCGTAAATTTACATATTTATTATCTACTCATTACTAATCACTATTTCATTTCTATTTATGTTACATATAATACGGTCTACCTCTCTGAATACGAACGATGCATGTTGCACAACGGATTTGTTACTGCGCATTCTTGCATCTTACCTTTGGTCAAGTGCAAAAGTGATATTATCCTGCTATTATTCCCGCACAAATCAAAATTTTAGTATTTCTGCCTAAGCAGTGGATAACAATCTCATACTCTATTACCCGTAAGGATTTTAACTAAAAACCAAAAACATAAGACCAAAAACTTTAAATATATTCTTGCCATATAAAAAACAGAATGATATAATGATAAGGCATTTTTCCTTGCTCCTATCTAAAATATTGTATAGGGGCTATTATGACCAAAAGGAGGTGAACAAATGCGTAATTACGAATTAATGATTTTATTCGACCCCAATCTTCAAGATGAAGAAAAGAAAGCCTTACTGGACAAAATCCGCCAGACTATTACCGCAAACAAAGGAGCAATAATCAAAACAGATGAATGGGGTAGAAGAAAATTAGCCTATGAGATTAAAAAATTTCAGGAAGCCCTTTATGTGCTAATTGATTTTGAACTGGAACCGGATAATATTGCTAATCTGGAAAGCAGCATCAAATTTGAAGAAAAGATATTAAGATATCTTCTGGTTTTAGGGTCAAACAAGGTCCTTAAGCCCCAGCCAAAGCAGCCACAAGAAAAACAATAAAATAAATCGTTATTTTCATACTATATGTATGAATAAGATTTATTAGCAGAAAAAATGTTTAAATTATTTTGGGGTATTATGTTATTTAAATAGGAAGGAAATGTTGAATGATAAGAAGAAATAGTTATCGAGGATTAAGAGTAAGAAAAAAGATTTGCTACTTTTGTGCTGAGAAAAAAGAAGCAGATTATAAAGATGTTGAGCTTTTAAATCGGTTTATAAGCGATCAGGGGAAGATATTGCCGCGCAGAGTTACCGGAAATTGTGCCAAACATCAAAGAACTTTAGCCATGGCTATAAAAAGAGCCAGAGAGATTGCTCTATTACCTTTTGTTAATCGTTAAAAAATACCTTAGTTAAATGGCAGGGCAGGGGAGAGATGTAGAAGGGTTGTTAGTGTATTGAGAGATCGTATGTCAACTAAATCAATTGTTGAAGGTGCTTTCCTTTCAGCAATTACAGCATTATTATTTTTAGCCAGTTTGTACATTCCTTTACTGGGAACTTTAATCAGTTTCTTATGCCCTTTGCCGATAATAATTTTATGTTTACGCCATAATTTAAAGGTAGCCACACTGGCACTTTTTATTTCCTTTTTTTTGATTACCCTTGTAGCCGGACCTTTTCAAGGTCTGATTGCAGTATTGGGTTTTGGGATATTGGGGATTACCTTAGGAATAGTTATAAAGAAAAAACTGTCTATATTAGAAATTCTTCTGATAGGGAGCTTCACTTCTTTTATTTCTAAGATATTATTAATGCTTATCGGGCTCTGGCTTATGGATGTTAATCCATTATTGCTTAGTTTGGAACAGCTTGACCAGGGAATCAATCAAAGCCTGAATTTCTATCAAAATATTGGTATTAGCCCTGAACAGATGGAAGCTTACAAGAACTCTCTAATGCAGTCATTGGAATTGATTAAAATAGCCTTCCCAGCAATGCTGATACTCGGTTCGGTGTTTGATACTATTATTAATTATTGGGTAACTGGAAAGATACTGAAAAGATTTGGATATTTACTGGCACCCCTTACTCCATTTCACCAATGGAGGGTAGGTCACTCTTTTTTTTGGAGTTATATGCTGGGTATGTTTTTACTTATCATTAATACAAGATACAATTTGCCTGTATTACAAAGAATCGGAGTGAATATTCAATTATTGTTCTCTATAATATTTTTAATTACCGGCTTGGCAGTAGTATCTTATCTATTTCAGCATTACAAGATTAAAATGTATTTCTTCTGGGTATCCTGTTTTTTAATCTTTGTCCAGCCCTTTCTCTCACTGATTGTTACCTGGATAGGGATACTCGATGTCTGGCTTGATTTTCGCAAATTATTATTTACAGAAAAAAATAAGACTAACTAATTAAAGAATAATATAATATGGAAAGAAAAAGAAATGTTCAGGGAAATAGTTTCCCTCAAACTATAGGGAGGTACAACCGATGAAGGTTATCTTAAAAGAAAATATGGATAATTTGGGTTATATTGGAGATGTAGTAGAAGTTAATAAGGGTTATGCCCGAAATTTTTTATTCCCCAGAGGGCTGGCTATAGAATACACCAGCGGCAATTTGAAATCTATGGAGCATTTAAAGCAAAAGGAATGGGAAAAACGAAATAGAGAAATATTAGAAGCAAAAGAGTTAGCAGATAAGCTAAATAATCTTGATATAGTATTTAAGGCAAAAGCAGGTAAAGATGGTAAATTGTTTGGGTCGATTACCAATAAAGACATTGCTCAATATTTAATGGATAATTATCAGATAGAGATTGACCGGAAAAAGATTGAGTATGATGATACAATGAAAAAAATTGGTGATTATCCTGTGAGTATTCGCCTGCACAAAGAAGTCAATGCAAGGTTAAATGTTATTATTGCTCCTGAAGAAGAAATAAAAAAGGAAGAAAGCATCTCAGACGAGGACCTAAAAAATAAGGCAAAATAGTGCAAGCAGAGCAAGCATAATATAAATCTTTTAAATAGAAAAAGGAAGAAAAGGAGAAAAAGAGATGGAGTTGACTAGAAGTGCTCCCCAAAATATTAGTGCCGAACAGGCTACTTTAGGCTCTATTCTTCTGGAAAAGGATTCTATTTTAAATTGTGTAGAGATATTACAATGTGAAGATTTTTATAAAAGTGCTCATCAGATTATTTATAAATGTGCCTTGGAATTATTCGAAAAGAATCAAGCAGTGGATCTGGTTACTCTAACAGAAGAACTTCAAAAGAAGAAGCAGCTTGATGAAGTGGGAGGTGCTTCCTATCTGGCAACTTTAATGAGCAGTGTGCCTACTGCTGCCAATGTCTTTTATTATGCCAGAATTGTAGAAGAAAAAGCAATCTTGAGAAAGCTGATAAATCATGCTACACAGATTGTGAGTATGGGCTACGAAGAACAGGAAGAGGCGAGAGTGTTACTGGATAAGGCAGAAAACCTGATTTTTGATGTATCCCAGCAAAAAATTAAGAATTTCTTCACCCCTATTAAAGATTTACTGACAGAGAGTTTCGAAAAGATTGAAGACCTGTACCATAGCGGAAACTTCATAACCGGGGTACCCACCGGTTTTATACAATTAGATGAACTTACTACTGGTTTTCAACCATCAGAGTTAATTATTGTTGCCGGAAGACCCTCCATGGGAAAGACCGCCTTTTGTATGAATATTGCTCAATTTGCTGCTATGCAGCACAAAGTTCCAGTAGCGGTCTTCAGCCTGGAGATGTCCAAATCCCAGATTGTCCAGAGGATGCTATGTTCAGAGGCCCGTATTGATACACATGCTTTACGCAGAGGCATGATGCCCGAAGAAGACTGGCCCAAGCTCTCCCTTGCTGCCGGAAGATTATCTGCTGCACCGATATTCATTGATGATTCTGCCGGAATGTCTCCTCTGGAAATTAAAGCAAAAGCCCGAAGATTAAAAGCCCAATATGATTTAGGACTAATATTGATTGATTACCTGCAATTAATTCAGACTGGATTGAGGGTAGAAAATCGTCAGCAGGAGATATCACAGATTTCCCGTTCTTTAAAAGGGCTTGCCCGGGAATTGAATATACCGGTTGTAGCTGTGTCACAACTATCCAGAGCAGTTGAGCTTCGGTCTAATCAACGCCCCCGTCTTTCAGATTTAAGAGAGAGCGGAGCTCTGGAGCAGGATGCTGACGTAGTGGCCTTTATCTATAGAGAAGAGTATTATAAACCGAAAAGCAGTAAAAAGGGAATTGCTGAGGTAATAATCAGCAAACAAAGAAATGGCCCTACCGGAACTATAGAATTAGCTTTCCTAAAAGAATATACTCGTTTTGAAAATTTAGCCAGAACCGGTGAAGAGATTGAATAATAAGTATTAAAAATGACTGTCTTTAGCAATCAATTTTTTGAAATCTCGTTGACACTTATTCTAAAATATTGTAACATTGTAAAGCGATTAAAAAATAGTATGGCCAAAGGAGTCATATTTGCGGGCCGTTAGCTCAGTAGGCAGAGCATCTGACTCTTAATCAGAGGGTCGCAGGTTCGAGGCCTGCACGGCCTACCATAATTTGCCTCCATCGTCTAGGGGTTCAGGACACCGCCCTTTCACGGCGGCGGCAGGGGTTCAAATCCCCTTGGAGGCACCATTTTGTTTTAAGATAATTGTGGGCAATAAGGTTTTTAGCGCATCGTTTTTAGTTTTTAGTGAAGAATAAA
>JAQVGY010000025.1 GCA_028696495.1 Atribacterota bacterium | reverse complement strand
TATTAAAGATAAGGAGAAAGAAAAAGATTATCCTAAAGAAGGGAACAAAGATTTGTCGGAAAAGAATTTACCGGAAGGTGAAGAAATATAATTAATTTTTGCCTGCCCGCTAAGCGGGCAGATTGTATATATTAATTGCTTTATTTCTAAATAGGGAGTAAAAGTGGAAAACATTTTCTTATTGGAACAGGCTGCCCCGTTACTGGCTATTGTATTAATTGTCTTAGCCCTGTCTCTGGGTATTATTTTTTATTTGTGGTCTGTACAGAATTTAAAGAAGATTAAATTACAGATAATAGAAATGAAAGACAATGTCGATAACTTAGAATATTTATCACAATCCATTTATGAGACTGCTTATTTAAAACTGAAAGGGGATAGCCTTGGGAACAACTCTGAAATTAAAACTATTTCCAATGCTGGAATAGGTCTTGATGAATTAAAGGAAGTTCAAAAGCAGATTAAATATATAGCAGAAAAACAGGCTGAAATTAATCAAATATTGAGACAAAAAATTGATGATGATTCTAAAAATCAAAAAGAGATATATTCTAATAAAAAGAAGACCTTCATACCACACTTTCCACAGGGGCAAGAAGATAAATTCAATAAGATTAGTGAACTAATTATTATGAATCTGAAGAATTTAAAGCAAGAAAAAGAACAGGTTACTGCCCAGGAATTGGTATATGCCATGCCCGGCAAGTATTCCCTGGCAGATATATATCGAACTTTAGAGATAATGAGAGAACGGGACAAAATTTTTTGGGAAGATAAGAGCATTAACCCCCAATCTTTTTTGACCATACTCTAAAAAATATATTGACAAAATATTCAATTAAATGTATAAATTAGTTAGTAATATAAATTTGTTTTAGTCGATAATTTGTTAGCACCCGGGTTACTCAGGACTGATTATGATTATTGAAAAGAGGTGTCAAGATGGCTAAAGGTTGTGGAAAGAAAACCAAAGAGACTGAAAAAAAGAAAAAATAACAGATAGACTTCTAACTGATTATTCACATAATCAGTTCAGATAAATCGCAGAATTATGACGAGTTCAAAAACCCTGACCACCCCTCTGGTTCAGGGTTTTTGAATTTATAAGAGCTGTTTATATTGTACTAAATTATTTGATTCTTTAAGTAAATATTATTTTCAGTTTCCTGCATGAATTTGGTTTTTAAATAGAGTGATGGGTATATTTGAGGCAAGATAGCTATCAGAAATTTTTAAAATATTTCTTTCTTTAAGAAGATTTTTTAATCTTTTTTAAAACATTTTTTAAAAGCATTGGACTTGCTAAAATTTTACCCGCACATAGAATTATCTCATTAGATTTTCGAAGAGCATAACCCTTCAAAAAAGATTTTCCTCCTACAGTAATAGCGGCAATAAGACTGAGCACCAGTAAATCTAGCCAGCTTCTGGGAGCCCGCCAGTTACTTGCTATCTTGATTACTATAATTGTTCCCAGAGAGCCACTTATAATCCCACAGATATCGCCTACTATATCACCCATAAAATTTGCTACACGATGGGCATTTTTAACCAAAAATAATCCTTTTTTGGCTCCAAAGACTTTTTTTGCAGCTTTGGCATGGAATGATTCTTCCTCTGCTGCAGGTGCGGCGAAGGCAACCATGTCACTGAAAACCCCAATAGAGATTATGATAATTAGAATTAGAATAGCGGGGAAGAATGATATTGTTTCCATCCAGGAATAGGAAATCAATGCAACTATAATGGTTAGGATAAAGGTTATGACTGTGACAAAAATACTTTCTTTAAAGTTCTTTAATATGACCATCCCCTTGAGTTTAGCTGTTCAGTATTTTTAATAGGTAATAGAATAAAATGTTAATAATATAGATATAGAACATAGATGGTAATATGCCAGGTCAATGTTGCGGCTTAGGTCCAGTAGGTTTTCCCCTGGAATAACCTGCTGTTACCAGACAGGCGGTTTCCCTTTGATATCCCAGCTATATGGTTTCCCAATATAGGACTGGATTACCACTCAGGCCACACTTTAATCCCTGACATACTCGGCAAAAAGCCGACAGCCTAGAAGTTTTCCTTCAAATGCACTCTGTTCCCTAGCTTCTTTAGCAGCCCAAGTTTCCGCTATAGTAATAGCATCGGGTACCTCAATGCTTACCTAGTTTTTTTATGCTTCCCCTTGAACCACGCAAAGCAGGCTACGCTGCACCCATCTTGCAACAGATGCAGGTTCGCTTTTATGCTTTACCCGTGCATAGAAGCCTCCACGGGAAAGGGGTCAACGCCCGCATGCCATTGCGGATCGCCCCTAACCCTTAACTCCCAGCATCAGCTCCCAACTGGGCGTTAGCAGCCAACACCAGGAACTTCACCGGTGTGCCCTTGACGGATTTTTAGGCCCGCCTTCAGGAACAGGTCATTAACTAGGATACTGCACCATCTATTTATAATATTATATCTCTTTATCGCAAAAATACAAATTGTTGCTCTATCTTGTCAAAATGTCCCCAATAGTGTCATTATTTTTAGCTTAAAATCCAGAAAAAATGCATAATTCATTAAGCTAATTGGGAAGTACAGTTGGGGCAGCGCTTGGCTTTAACAGGTATCACAGTAAAACAAAAAGGACATTCTTTAGTAGATGGAGGAGTAGCCTCTTCTTCCTTCTTGAAACGGTTTATCTGGCGAATTACCAGGAAGATAGCCAGGGCTATAATTAGAAAGCTGATAACAGTATTCAGGAAGACACCGTAATTCAAGGTAACTGCACCGGCTTCCTGTGCCTGAGCCAGAGAAAGATAAGGTCCGGGAGTGGCTCCCGGTTTCAACATAATAAAAAGATTGCTAAAATCAAATCCTCCCAGCAAGAGACCAATAGGTGGCATTAATACGTCCTGGACAAAAGAACTAACGATGGCTCCAAAGGCGGCTCCTACCACTATACCCACTGACATGTCTATGACATTTCCCCGCATAATAAATTTCTTGAATTCTTCTAACATAATAAATCTGCCTCCTTCCTTAGTACTTATTTTTTACCTCTTTAAATCAAAATATACAATTCAATAAATTAATTATTAATATACCTTATCTATTGCAATATTTCCCGTTTCTAACATAAAATCCCATTACATTAAAGGTAGATAAATATGAGTAGTTTTATTCTGCCCATATTTATTAACCAATTATATAATATTTTTCTACTTTAATCAGTATTTATCGGGAAATTGACTGCCTGAAGAATGAAATTACCTGAATACTGACTATTGGATAATAATTATACTTGAAGTTCCACCCCGATTATAATAAATTAATGTTTATAGAGTAAATATGATTGAAAAGCTAATAATAAGGAATGTTTTTAAAAGAAAGGTAAATAGATTTGAATAAAAATGAGAACAATAGTTTACAAAAATTAACTATCCGACCGGCTGCGGAACAGGATGCCCCAATTTTGCTGTCCCTGATAAAGGAGCTTGCTGTTTTTGAAAAATTAGCAGATAAGGTATTTAACAGTGAAGATGCTGTCAGGGAAACACTGTTTGGACCAAAAGCTTATGCTGAAGCTGAAATCGCTTATTGGGATGATGAGCCAGCAGGAATGGTTATCTTCTTCCACAATTATTCTACTTTTTTGGGTAAGCCCGGTCTTTATATTGAGGATTTATTTGTTAGAGAAAAGTTTAGAGGCAGAGGTATTGGAAAAGCATTGTTTTTAGAATGTGCTCGATTAGCTAAAGAAAGAAATTGCGGAAGAATGGAATGGGTGGTATTGGACTGGAATCCAGCCCGGGTGTTTTACGAAAAGATGGGTGCTTATCCCCTAACAGAATGGGTAATTTATCGTATGGATGAGGATGCTTTGCAAGATATTAATCCTTAATTTAATAAATTCATACCCTGGTAGTTTTCCATCTCCCTTTATGATAGAAGATGTAAATAACCAGTAATTCTACAAATTCCGCTATAAAAAATCCCACCCAGATATAGGTGATAGGCAGGTGGAATACATATATCACCAGAGCAGAAAAAGGAATTTGAAAGAACCAGCGTGAGACAACCCCGGAAATTAAATAAGGTAAATTATAACCTGAACCGGCGAATACAGTGTTCAAACCCATAGAAATGGCTACAGCAATAAAACTGGGCGAAAGGATATAAATCATTTTTTTACCTATTTCTATTACTTCTCTCTGGTCAATAAATATTCTTAGAATAGCTTCAGGAAAAAGTAGAGTGAAAGAGGTAACTACACCGGTTATAACAATTCCCAGCAGGGAAGCCCATATTGCGGTTTGGCGTGTTCTCTCAATATGATTTGCCCCCAGGTTCTGTCCGGTAACAGCACTTCCACCCATTGACAAACCCAGCAGAGGAAGGAAGACCAGATTAAAGAGTTTCATTCCTATGCCGAAGGTAGCCAGAGCAAGGGTACCGTAAAAAGAGACAAATTTTAATAATAGAAATTGACTGCCCTGTCGGAAAAACATTTCCAGACCGGTGGGAAGTCCGATAACAATGAGTTTCTTTGCATTTTCTTTACTCAGTTTAAATAATCCAGAAAAAGATATTTTAATAAAACTTTTTCCTGATAAGAGAATAAAAAGACCAATAGAAAAGGCAATAACAGTTGATATTACTGTAGCAATGGCTGCTCCTTTAATACCCAATCCCATTCCTGTAATAGAAGTGCCTGGAATAATATCAAACATTAAGATGGGGTCCAGGACAATATTTAAAAGAGAAGTCAGTATCATAATAAGCATGGGGCTTCTGGCATCTCCTATACAACGCAAGGCTGTATTGACACTGAAGGAGAGAAACATGAAGGGAAGAAAGACAGTACGAATAATTCCGTAGTCCAGTATATGTTTTGTTACTGACAGTTCATCTGAAAAAAAATTACTGAGCGGTCTTAAAATCAGAATCAGTAAACCTGCCATCAAGATAGAGACGATTCCTTTGAAGAAAATGGACTGTTCAATTATCTCCTTTGTTTTCTCCAGCCTGCCTGCTCCGTAGCTCTGAGAGATTAGCGATACTGCACTGATACCAATAATCTCATTTACGATATCGGCAAGCCAGAAGATGGTCACAAATATTGCTACCCCGGCTACTGCCTGAGCAGAAATTCTACCAATCCATATCATATCGATAAAATCATATAGGGTCTGGGCAAAGAATCCGAACATGGTGGGTACAGAGACCACCAGTAAGTTTTTGATTATGTTTCCTTCTGTTAAGTTTCTATTCTTTCTTTGAGGCATAAATAATTACTTTATATATCTTCTTATTTTATAAAAAATTATTTCAAATTTAATTAATTAAGTTAATTATTTTAGATTGCTATGCTATAATAACAGAAAAAGACTTTAAAAGTCTTTTCCAATCTATGATATTATAAAATTGTTTTTTTTCCAAGAAATTAATTTACAATAATAAATAAAAACTAATATGCTGTAAGTTTGAAAGATAGTCCTGGAAGTAGAAGCAATATTCTTACAACAAACATAACCCTCTTTAAAATTTGATATTAACAAAAATGCATAAGTCTTTCCTTAGCATCAATACCTATGGGAGTTGTTATGGCATTTCTCTTAATTCTGGACAGAGAGCACAAAGTTTTATGGGTAAAAACCAAAAGTGGTAGAGCCGACAAGGATTGGGGTTTACCCGAGGTAGAAGATACTCTTAACAAGCCCTCCAGCCGATTAAATGTAGAGCTTTTAGCCAAACAGGCTTTTATTCCACTTAAAGCAAATCTAATCGGTAAAAAAATAATTTTTGATATCTTTCGTAATGAAAAACCACTATACCTCTTTTTATGTCTGGGCAAAGAATCATCTGAAATTCTATTTGATTTGACTAAATACAGGGATATTCAGTGGATGCCCATCAGCTGTACTAAAGAGGCAGAATGTTTTTCTACTCTGACCGGTAAATCAATTATTGGGGCCTATCATGATATTTTATTACCGGGGTTTGACGGTAGAAAAAACCGTTTTCATATTGTTAAAAACGGATATGGGAAGAAAGATATTGATGATTATAATCAGATGATATTACAAGACAACCACAAATTAATTATCGAGTTAAAAGACCAATACAATATATACCGTCAGTCACTTCCAGAAATTGGTGATTATACTTTTTTAAATAATTGGAAGGGGCTGCCTATGGCTGTCTTAGAGATTACCGGGGTCACTCTGAAACCATTTGAAAAGATTAACGAATATTTCAAGAATAGTGATAACCAGGAAGCAGATGGCGCAGATGGGGCTGTTGAGCAATATAGGAAATATTTTTTAAAATGGTCTAAAAAATATAATAAGCAATTTTCTAATAATAAATCAGTTGTTATTTCGCAATTTAAAATAGTCAAGAAATTTAATGAGAAAAAGATAGACTATTTAGACCTATCCTGAACTTCTATTTCCCGTTATTTAGCTCAAGGGAATGTCCTTGTTGACTGGAATAAGGTTTCCATAAAGCCCTTATTGACTGGAACAGGGACTTAACCCTTGATAATATGCAATCTCAGCATATTTAAAGCCCGCCGTACAGAACGTAAACGGATAGCCTGCCTGCCATTGTGAAAATAATGTTTCTGTACCAGGGTCTGCCCGGCATCAGCCAGACCAATATAGACTAATCCTACTGGTTTTTCCTGACTGCCTCCTGTGGGACCTGCAATTCCGGTGATGCTCAGACCTACATCACTGTTACAATTTTTTCGAACACCCTCTGCCATGGCTTTTGCTACCGGTTCGCTTACCTCTCCGAATCGGGTTAAAAGAGTATGTGGCACACCTAATAATTTTTCTTTAATCTCCCCATCGTAACTGATAATACCGCCTTTAAAATAGTCTGAACTACCCGGAACAATAGTTAATGTTTCTCCCAGCATCCCACCGGTACACGATTCGGCAACTGCCAGAGAAAGTTTTTTTCTTCTTAGCAGATTACCAGTTACTTCTTCCAGAGACTCATTATCATAACCAAAAATATAATCCCCCAGAATAACTTTAAGCTGTCGGGTAGCCTCATCTAAGATATTTTTCGTCTCCTCCGCCGTTTTAGCCAGGGCATTTAATTGAATTTTAATATCTTCAGGACTGGCATAAATACCAATATTCAGTTTTTGATTAGAGATGATAAAATCTTTAATCATATCATTTAGATTTGATTCTCCCAGACCGCTGGTCCTGATAATTCGGGATTGTATATGCTCCAGGTTAGGGAAATTCTTTTCTAAGAAAGGAATAATCTGTTCAGATAATAAATTTTTCATTTCCAGAGGAACACCTGGAAGAGAAACAATTACCTTTCCCTCTTTTTCCAGTATCATGGCAGGGGCAGTTCCATAGGGGTTAATAATACAGATTGAGCCCTCTGGCAAAAAGCTCTGCTTAAGATTGCTCGGTGAAACAGAAACACCAATTTTGCTGATTCTTTCAATCATATGCCTTTCCGCTTCTGGGTATTTAACCAGATTTAGCTGAAATGTTTTTGCTACAGATTGAAAAGTAATATCATCCTCTGTAGGTCCCAATCCCCCGGTAGTAATAATGATCTGAGAACGTTGGCAGGCTTCTTTCAATTGTGCAACAATTTCACTTTCTTCATCAGCAACAGCTGAGACATGTTGTACATTAAGGTTTATTCCCTTTAATTTTTTAATAATATAATTTGCATTGGTGTCAACTATGTTTCCACCCAAAATCTCATTTCCGATACTGATAATCTCTACATTCATTGCTTGCTAATACCCCTTCTTGATTTTTTAAACAAAATATATTCTTTTCTTCTGAGAAAATAATATTATAAGTCGTATTGTCTTTTAATATATTTTAGCATATCATAATAATATATACATCAAGGGAATACTCCCCTTAAAAACCCCCTGAGTATCTTTTTATTATCCTGAGGATTGCCAATAGTAGTTATTATACATCCTCAGGCAATTTTAAAAAATAAAAAACATTATACTAAAAACTTTAAAAAAAGGTGTAACAAAATGTTCGATATCTTAGAGCAGATGAAAAATATAAGCCCTTATATAGGCGCTTTACTCATATTCTGTTTTAGAATTATTGATGTTTCTCTGGGCACTTTTCGTATCCAGATGATAGTGAGCAGAAAAAAATTATTGGCTGGAATTATTGGTTTTATAGAAGTATTTATTTTTATACTTATTATATCTCAGGTTGTGCGAGATGTTGGCAACTGGCTCAACGTATTTGCCTATGCCGGAGGTTATGGTGCTGGAACTATTATGGGCATTATCATCACTGAAAAGACCTCCCAGGAAATAATTTCAGTAGAAATTATCTCCAGAAAACACTGGCCGGATATAGAAAAACGCCTGCGAGAGGAGGGATTTGGGGTTACACGAAATCTTGGTTATGGTTTACAGGGAGAGCTGCAGGTTCTGCGAATTATAACCCAACGAAGTTTATTTCCCAAAACTCGTGATATAGCTCTGGAATATGATCCCAAGGCATTTATTACTTCTAATCTTATTGTAGGAAGATCTGGCGGATATATCTATGGTGTTAAGGGTAAACTTTAAGTGGTATTAATTTTTCTCCAATGTTCTTAAAGCTTCCAGCTGTACAGGCTTATCTATATCAAGGGCAATTTCAGGTGCTGTCTCTATCGTCTTTCCGCTATATCCTTTTAAATATAGTGGTACCATCTTTTCCAGTTCTCTGATGGAAAGATATTTTTTCAGATATTTTATCACTATCCTTCTCCCCAAAATATTAGCCATCTTAAGGGGATGTTTTCTAAATAGAATGAATTGCTCTATTATATCAGCACAATCCATAATTACTTTAGGGTTTATTAAAAATATATTACCACCGGTATAAGAGCCTTCCACCAGGTTGGCATAGATTCTCCGCAATTCATTCTGAGGGAATTTTTCCAGGTAGGCTTCTTTATTGATAATGGCATAATAGATATCAAAGCCAGGATTGGCAAGACATTCTTCCAAAAAATTTTCCAGATGTCGGCTCACTACCAGAGGCAGGTCACAGGTAATTAGAAAAATATAAGTCTCATTTTTAAATACAGATATACTTTTTTGCAAGGTCTCCATTAAGGTAATACCGGAAGGGAGTAATGTAAGTGGTTGTGATTTTATCTTTTCATGGACTTCTTCCGGACCCGACACATATATTTGTGAAACATATCTGGTCTTTCTTAAACCATCAATTACCCGGTATATAATAGGACGAGAATCAAGGCTGTCAATGAGCATTAATGCCTTATATTCCTGACCGGTCAATTTTTTTAAGGCATGTTTGCTCTTCCCGCCAGCTAACAACAGTGCTTTAAATTTTTTATCCACTTTTATTCCCACAAATTTTCTGTTTTTATCTTTTGTTTATTCTATTATATAATAGGTAAGAGAAGAAGGTCTATCTCTATAAAATTATTGTTTTATTTTCACTAAAAGAGAACGGCTATAATTGGCAGACCAACCAGTAGTGATTATACCAGAAATCAGATTATAGATTTTTTAAAAATAAAAAGAGGTTTATCGATGAAGAAAAAAATTTCTAAACTGAATGCCGGCAGTCTTGAAAAACCAATCTACTATACAATTATTGAGACAGAAATGGGTTCGGTAGGCATAGCGGGTAACGAAAATGGTTTAATAAGATTGATATTACCGGAACGTTCATCTGAAGATGTATGGGAAGAGCTAAACATTTACTTCCGTTCAGGTGAGGCACTGATAAGGGAAGAAAGCCTTTTCATTCCTTTGACAGAAAGGATTAGAGCTTATTTTGAAGGTAATAAAGTTGAATTTGATAAAGAGAAGCTCAATCTATCTCCTTACACTCCTTTTCAAAGAAAAGTATTATTAAAAACGAGAGAGATTCCCTATGGGGTGACCCGGACATATCTCTGGCTGGCTGAGCAGTCCAGGTTTCCAAGGGCTTACCGGGCTGCTGGTGGTGTTATGAGAATGAACCCGCTGCCACTTATTATTCCCTGTCACAGGGTTCTGGGAAGAGATGGAAGATTAACAGGATTTTCTTCCCAGGGAGGAATTGAACTGAAAAGAAAGATGCTTGCCCTGGAGGGTGTTATCATAAGGAGTAAAAGATAATGATAATGATAAATATTTTAAAGGTCAGGAGCCCATCTCGTTATAGTTTCAGGGTTTATTCAGTTATTATTATCATTCTGCT
>JAQVGY010000005.1 GCA_028696495.1 Atribacterota bacterium | reverse complement strand
AGCAATTGGGTTTGGCTTATTTTCTTAATTACCTGAGAAATAGAGTAGAAAATAGTATTGATAGTCTATTTAATTATCCCTGTAATACACTGATAAAGGCAATTATCACAGGTAATAGAAAAGAAATTCCTTCACAATGGGAACTTATTTTTCAAGATGCCGGTGTTATGCATATACTGGCAATATCCGGTTTACATGTGGGAATCATTGCGGCAGCTCTTTTCTTTGTTTCTAAATTTATACCATTTTTTGGCAGTAGAAAAAATTGGAGTTACATTATTATTATTGTTTTCTTGCTGGGATATGCTGCTATTGCCGGTTTTCGGCCTTCAGTAAGCAGGGCAACTATTATGTTTTCTACAATGCTAATAGCAGGATATGTCAATAGACCTTATCATCTGAGTAATAGCCTCTATTTGGCAGCATTAATATTACTCTTTTATCAGCCTCTGTTATTATTTGATGCTGGTTTTTTATTATCTTTCACAGTAACATTTTTTATTATTTTTCTTAAACCAATAATTGAGGAGAGAATAAGCTTCCTGCCTTCTTTTATTTCTCAGCCATTAGCGGTTTCCGCAGCTGCCTGGTTAGGTGTGGCACCTCTGTCGGCCTACTTTTTTTATAAGATTTCCAATATAGCCCTATTATCTAATCTAATCATTGTGCCTCTGATCAGCATAATTTTGGTTTTAGGTATAATTTCAGTCCTCTTTTCTTTTATATTTATACCCTGTGCGGGAGTATTTGCCATAATAAATCGAGTATTTATAAGATTATTGATATTTATAACCAGGTTGTCTACCTCTTTGCCCTTTGCCTTCCAATATATTGCACAACCGAAAATGTTTCAAATTTTGTTTTATTATTTTTTTCTCATCCTATTATCTTTAACCCTTGCTTACTGGTCTGAGCTAAATATGGTAAAAAAGAAGATACTATTTTGGACTATCGTTACATCTTTGGTTCTATTTTTAATTATTCCACCTATCTTTTCTGCAAATACACTCTCGGTTCATTTTATCAATGTTGGGCAGGGAGATTCTATCCTGATTCAAACACCTGAGAAAAAAAATATTTTAATTGATGGGGGCGGGATGCCATATAATGATTTTGATATTGGCAAAAAAGTTGTGCTACCATATTTGAGAAGACTGGGGATTGGCAGTATAGATATGATGGTTCTTAGCCACCCTGATTTAGACCATTTGAAAGGGCTGGTTTCTGTTCTCAAAGAGATGAAGGTAGATATGGTTGTTGATAGCGGAATAAATACTCAGTGTGCTATTTATAATGAGTTTCTCTCTTTAATCAGGGGAGATGATAGTATATATTATTATAAGCCAGGAACAGGGGATACTATCAGGTTGGCACCAGATTTGGAAATAATAGTCCTTAATTCCTTGAATCTGCCTGTCTATGGTAATGAAAGTAATTTTAATAATCATTCAATTGTGTTAAAATTACTTTATAAAAACACCAGCTTCCTGTTTACCGGTGATATTGAAGAAAAAGCAGAGATTAACCTGCTAAATTGGGATAATTTATTAAAAAGTGATATATTGAAAGTAGCTCACCATGGAAGCATAACCTCCAGTACTGAGTGCTTTATGGAGAAGGTTCATCCTGAAGTAGCAGTGATTTCAGTGGGCTTAAACAACTTTAACCACCCCCATCAGGATATTTTAGAAAGATTGGATTGTTGTTGCCGGAGAGTGTTTAGAACAGATTGTAATGGAACTGTCTTAATCGATAGTAATGGTCAAAAATATAAAATAAAAACTTTAAGGTAGAGACTGAAATATTATGGAAAAGCAAAGAATTCTTGATTATAATACCATGATAAAAGAGATAGAGCGAAATATTATTAAACCCATCTATCTAATTTATGGAGAAGAGGACTATCTGCATAAAATTGTTTTAGATAAGCTCAGGGAACAATTTTCCAGGCAAAAAAAGCTGGTGAATTATGAAATATTCTATGGTGAAAAATTAGATTTTAGCCGTCTGGTTAATTCACTGCAAACATTACCTTTAGGTGTGGGTGTCCAATGTATTGTTATCAGAGAGTTAGAAAAAATTAAAAGTCCTCTAATGCAAAAACTAATTTCTATGATAGACAGGCTGTCCTTTAATTATAATAATTTAATGGTATTGCTTTTCTCCAATGGTAAGCGTATACCTTCCAATTTTAGTATGGAAAAGATAACAAAGTATGGAGCAATTGTCTCCCTTCCCAAAATGAATGCATCTCAGACCAGACTGTGGATAAAGATGCGATGTCAGGAGGCAAAAACTGAGATAGATGAGGAAGCAATCTATTATCTGCAGAGAATAACCGAAAATGATTTAGCCCTGATTAGCAATGAACTGGAAAAATTATTCTGCTATTTAGGAGACTCGAATATTAAAATAGATAAAGAGGTCCTCATTGAAAATATATATGGGATACAGGAAGGGAACATATTTGATTTTGTCGATGCAGTAGGGGAGCGCAAAGGTGATAAAGCACTTTCTTTGCTCAAAATGTTAATGGATAGCAATGAATACCATCCTTTACAAATCCTGGCTATGCTTAATCGGCAGATAAGATTAATTTTTCAGAAAAAATTGTCACCTAACAATTACAAAAAAAATAAGGGAGATAAGAGTCTCCCTTATTTTGTGGTAAAAAAGTTAATCACCCAATCTCAAAGGTACAAAATGGGTGAATTAAAAAGAGCATTCCATTATTTGCTGGATGCTGAAATCAGTCTTAAAACAGGTTGTTTGCTTCCCGATATAGTGCTTGAGCAATTAGTTATAAAGATAATAAAATGAGACCAATTTATTTCTTTTCAGGGTTCTGAGCAGCTTCACTCTGGGCATTTAAAGAATGAAGTTTAAATTTTTTTGCCAGTAAAGATTTTTTTCTGGATACCGTATTTTTTGCCAGAATACCTTTTTGAGCAGCTTTGTCCAGAACAGAAACACATTGACGGTAATGTTGTTCTATAGCATCTTTATCTTCAGTGTTTAAGGAATTTTCAAACTTTTTGATAAATGTCTTAACTCTGGATTTATAAGCAGAATTTCGCTTAAGCTGTTTTTCTGAAATTTTAACTCTTTTTATTGCTGACTTAATAATGGGCATAATTGCTTCCTTTCTGAAAGATTTTGCTGGTAAATTTTACCATCTTTTCAAATTAAAATCAAGAAATAAAAAAGCTTAAATAAAATAGTTCATAAATAACTGAGATAATTGGAGACAAAAATGACCAATAGCAATTTACGGGTTGCCAGATATACCGGTATAGTGATGGCAGCAACACTGGTTTGCCGGATTCTGGGGTTGGGCAGAGAAATGGTTATTTCCAATCAATTTGGAGCAGGTTTTGAAACAGATGCCTTTTTTATAGCATTTATGATTCCAAACCTGTTAAGAAGTATTATCGGTGAGGGAGCTTTAAATACTTCCTTTGTTCCAATTTTTTCAGGATGTTTAGCCAATCAGGATAAAAAAAGGGCAGATGTCTTTGCCAGCAATGTTTTAAACCTTTTAATTTTAGCTCTGATAGTTATCGTAACTCTGGGAATATGGGGAGCGCCTTTTTTAGTAAGTCTTCTGGCCAGCGGGTTTAAACACTCTCCAGAAAAATACCTCCTGACTGTTCAGCTGACCAGAATTATGTTTCCTTATATTGTGTTTGCCTCTATAGCCGCTTTGTTTATGGGTATTTTAAATTCTTATCAGGAATTTTTCATACCGGCTTTAGCACCTGCAATGCTAAATATAGGAATTATCCTCTTTGCTCTTTATTTTGCCGGCAAAGCCGGTATTTATAGCCTGTCATTAGGGGTAATGGTAGGGGGATTGGTACAGGTGCTGATACACATCCCTTCTTTAATTAAGAAAAAGTTCCATTATCAATGGACCTTAAATCTTCAGGACCGGGAAGTAAGAATTCTCTTCCAGATGTTGATTCCAGCAATTTTTGGGCTGGCAATTGACAAAATTAATTTTGCTGTCGACCGCATTATTGCATCATATCTGGCACATGGAAGTATATCAGCATTGTATTATGCCAATCGGCTTATGCAGTTTCCTCTTGGTGTTTTTGCCATAGCACTATCTATTGCCATACTTCCTACACTGTCCCAACATATTGCCAGGGGTGAGATGGATAAAATGAAGGATAGTTTTGCTTTTGGGTACAAGCTCCTCTCTTTTTTTACTCTTCCTTCTACAGTTGGGTTAATTGTGCTCAGTTATCCTGTTGTACGATTATTTTACCAGCATGGTTTATTCAGTTCTCAGGATACCTCTATCACTGAAGTGGCACTGGTTTGTTACTCTATAGGACTTTTTGCTACTGCTATTTTAAGATTGGTAGTAAGCTCATTCTATGCCTTGAAAGATACCAGGACACCACTGAAGATAGGCATCTATGTAGTAATCTTCAATATTGTTTTAGATTTAATTTTAGTGCGTTTTATGGCACATGCGGGATTGGCATTGGCTACCTCAATCTCAGCGATATTGCATCTTATAATTTTAAGTATTGCCTTAGATAAGAAAGTTCAGGGTATATATAACAGGGGACTCTTCCTATTTACCGGAAAATCTATCCTGGCGTGCCTGATAATGGCTTTAACCTGCTGGGGATTTGCCCGTTATTTTGATTTTAGATATAATATGAGTCTGAAAATATTCCAATTTGGCCAGGTCTTTGTTTCTGGTTTGTCAGGTATAATAGTATATTATTTAAGTGGTATAATAATGGGTATCCCTGAATTTAAAAATATCAGACCGATTATTAAAGCAATTAGCAGTAGAAAGATGAAGGAAATAGATGAAAATGATTCAACCTATTAAAATTGAAGATATTCGTAATTTCTCTATTATAGCCCATATTGATCATGGAAAATCAACAATTGCAGACCGCATTCTGGAAATAACCGATACAGTCAGCCAGAGGGAAAAGAGAGAGCAGATTCTTGATAATATGGATTTAGAGAGGGAAAAAGGTATTACCATAAAATCAAAGGCGGTTCGTATTATATATAAATCTTTAAAGGGAGGGCAGTATGTTTTCAATTTAATTGACACTCCCGGACATGTTGATTTTTCCTATGAGGTATCTCGTAACCTGGCAGCTTGTGAAGGGGCTTTACTGGTAGTCGATGCTGCACAGGGGGTTCAAGCCCAGACTATTTCCAATGTCCAGATGGCAATGGAAAATAACCTGTCCATAATACCGGTTATAAATAAGATTGATTTACCCACTGCTGATATTGAAAAAGTTAGCAATGAGATTAGAAAGATTAAAGGATTGGAGAATAGCCCTATATTCCTGGTCAGTGCCAAAGATGGTACCGGCATAAGAGAGATGCTGGAAGCTGTTATCGAGTATATACCTCATCCAGGAGGTAGTGTTAAGGAACCATTACAGGCATTGATTTTTGATTCAGTTTATAATCCCTATCAAGGCTCTATCGTCTATATTAGAGTTGTCAATGGTCTGGTCAAACCTGGTATGAAAATCCAGACCATGTCTAATAAAAAGAATTACGAAGTAAATGAAGTGGGAATTTTTATTCCAAAAAGAAAGAGTGTAAACCAGCTTTCTGTTGGAGAAGTAGGATACCTGACCGCAAGTTTTAAGGATGTTAGCTTGACCAAAGTCGGTGACACTATTACTGATGCTGAGCGTCCCTCATCTCAGCAACTCCCCGGTTATAAAAAGGTTACACCTGTTGTATTTTGCAGTTTCTATCCTGTTGAAAATGAAGATTACCCCAATCTGCAATATGCACTGGAAAAACTGAGCTTAAACGATTCTTCCATCAGCTTTATTGCCGAAAACTCTCCTGCACTTGGATTTGGTTTTCGATGCGGCTTTCTTGGTTTGCTGCATATGGAGATTATTCAGGAAAGATTGGAAAGGGAGTATAAAATTCAATTAATTGCCACCACTCCCAGCGTTTTATATAGGGTTCATTTGAAGGATAAGAAGGTTGTAGAGATTAATAACCCCTCAGAATTACCTGATACCAATTTGATTGATTTTATTGAAGAGCCGTTTATTGAACTGACTCTTATTTCTCCCAGTCAATTTGTGGGCGGAGTAATGGAGCTGTTACAGGACAGGAGAGGGATATTTAAGAATTTGGAATATCTGGATAAGGATAGAGCCCGATTATTATACCATTTGCCTTTAAATGAAATCATGCTTGATTTTTATGACCGAATTAAATCAATCAGCAAGGGATATGCCAGTATTGACTACCATATTATAGGTTACCAGAGTTCAGCATTGATAAAAGTTGAAATATTAGTCAATCAGGATGTGGTTGACAATCTATCCTTTATTTCTCATAAGGATAAAGCTTATGAGCGAGCCAGAAAACTGGTAGATAACCTGAAAACAGCAATTCCGCATCAATTGTTTGAAGTACCTATTCAGGCAAGAATAAACCATAAAATTATTGCTCGTTCTACCGTGAGGGCGTTGAAGAAGAATGTTTTAGCGAAATGCTATGGCGGGGATATTACCAGGAAGAGAAAACTACTGGAAAAACAGAAAGCAGGTAAAAAAAGAATGAAAAGGATAGGAAAGGTAGAGATTCCCCAGGAAGCATTTATGAGTATTTTAAAGATTGATTGAAATAGTTAAATATCTGCGATGAGTATTAATAAAAAAATAGGCCTCTATATCCATATACCATTCTGTCTTTCCAAATGCCCTTATTGTGATTTTTTTTCCATTGTGAGCCATGATGATGAGTTGAAGGAAAGATATGTTTCTGCTTTGATAAATGAGATTGAGATTTATGGTCGAAAAATCAAAGATATGGAGCTGATTTCAATCTATGTGGGTGGAGGCACTCCCACTGTATTAGAAGGGGAGCAACTGAAGGAAATTTTATCTTCCTGTTTTTATAATTTTTCTGTTGCTGAAAAAGCAGAGATTACAATAGAAGTTAATCCCGGAACGATAGATGGTGATAAGATTAAAACAATATTCCGGGCAGGTGTAAATAGAATTAGCATAGGAGGACAGTCCTTTAATGACAGGGTATTGAAGAAGATTGGCAGAATCCACAGCAAAGAAGATATTATGAAAACATATCAACTGGCGAGATATGCAGGGTTTAATAATATCAATGTTGACCTGATGTTTGGTTTGCCCGGGTTAAGCAAAAGAGAATTTGAGAAAACATTAAAAGAGTTAATGATGCTCAGACCGGAACACATATCTCTTTACGCATTAACTATTGAACAGGGTACCCCCTTTTACGAGTTTATAGAATCAGGCAAGGCAAGACTTCCCTCTGATGATTTTTGTAGTAAACTTTTTGTGAGTGCCATTGATTTATTTTCTGGGAATGGCTATGAACATTATGAGATATCCAATTTTGCCTTAACCGGGAAAAGATGTATTCATAATGAGCTATATTGGAAAAACGAATCATATCTGGGCATTGGAGCCGGGGCAACTTCCTATCTTGATAATAAACGTTATCAGAATTACCGGGACTTAAATCAGTATATCAATCTTCTTGAAAGCGGTATCTTACCAATTCGATATCAGGAAATCCTTCCTTTGAAAGAAAGAATGGCTGAAACAATAATTCTAAAATTGAGGATGATGGAAGGGTTAAACAAGGATGATTTCAGGAAAAAGTTTAAGGTCCCTGTGGAAAAGGTATTCTACACACCATTACAAACTTTACAGGAGCAGGGTTTATTGGCAGATAATGGGAGCAACTATCTACTTACTAAAAAGGGTATTCTGCTGGCTAATAATGTCTTTACAGAATTTTTAGATTGAGTTTCTTTATCTATTAGGATGTCTTATAATGGGTATAAAACTATTGACAAAAAGCCTGTTCAGTGATATTGTAAAAAAGAAATTAGCACTCTCGACCTTAGAGTGCTAATCTGAGGTAAAAATATGAGTATAAACGATAGGATAAATACTATTTTAAATGCTGTGGTGCATCTTTATATCACCAAAGCAGAACCGGTTAGCTCTGAGATGATTGTGGCATATTATGGTTTGAGCATCAGCACAGCAACTGTTCGTAATGATCTGCAACTGTTGGAAAAACAAGGGTTCTTAATGAAGCCACACACTTCAGCAGGGCGTATACCTACTGATAAAGGCTATCGCTATTACGTAGATCAACTAATGGAAAAAGAGGTTGTTCATCTGAGTGAAGAAGAAAAAGAAGAGGTAAGAGAACAATACAAAATTGTGAGAGATTACAATGAAATAATGAAGGTTACCTCCATATTAATCTCCAGACTAACTCATAATTTAGGTGTCGTTTTGGCTCCTAATATGATAAAGGATACCTTAAAAGATATCCATTTTGTTACCCTGGATAACCAGCGTATTTTAGTGACCCTGGTAACTAACAGCGGTTTATTTTTTCAGAAGATGATGAAGGTCAACTGTACTATTTCTGATGAAAATTTGGAAGCAATCTCTCAGATTATAAAAAAAGAATTCTATGGCAAGAGTTTAGAAGTCGTTAATGATGAGATGTTAAACCAAATTTATCATTATTACTTTAAATATCAGACTCTGGACTCAATCTGGAAGTTGATGGAGGAATGTTTTGATTTTACAGAGGATGAGACAAGACTTTTTCTTGGTAACCGCAGCTATATATTGAAACAGCCTGAATTCAAAGAGATTGAAAAATTGAATTATTTCTTTGATTTTATTGAAGAGGAAGAGAATCTTATTAAAATCATGAGGAAACCCATTCTCGAAAATCAGATTGATATTATTATTGGCAGTGAGCTGGGACAGGATGTTATGGAGGATTGCAGTGTAATTACCAGACAATATCTTCTGAAAGGAAAATTGAGAGGTGCTATCAGTGTATTGGGTCCAACGAGGATGAATTATTCAAAATCGGTTTCGGTATTGGACTTTATTGCCGAACAGTTGAGTGAGATACTATCTGAATAACATAATCGATTAATAAGATTTATTTATCTTAAAAGACATTAAAAATATAAATATGTTTAACAGGAGAGGTCAGCGATGGAACAAAATGAACAGCAAATAAAAGATGAAGGTGTTTCACCTGATATCCAGAATGAAGAACACAAAAAGATGAAAAAAACAGGGCTTTTAGAAGAGATTGCGCTACAAAATGAACGGCTGAAAAATCTTGAAGAAAATGTTAAAGAAAAAGAAGTAGAGCTTGAAAAAATAAAAGAAAGTGAAAAATCCTATAAGGAACAACTAATAAGGATGCAAGCTGATTTTGAAAACTACCGGAAGAGAGAAGAGAAGAAAAAGCAGGAATTTATGGAATATGCCAAACAGGATTTAATCTGTCAGCTCTTATCGGTAATTGATAATTTAGAAAGGGCTTCTTCCTATACTGATACACACTCCGGTGAAAAGAATATTGAGAATATTAAAGAAGGGTTGAGAGAAATATTAAAACTTTTTGGAAATATATTAGAAAAAGAGGGTTTAAAACCTATTAAGGCCATAGGTGAAAAATTCGACCCTTATTGTCATGAAGCTATTATGAATGTTGATTCTGAAAAATATCCTGAGGATACCGTCGCGGAAGAATTGGTTAAAGGATACTATTTAAAATCAAAAGTTATCAGACCTTCTGTGGTTAAGGTTTCCAAAGGAATTGTTAAAAGACAAAAGGAGAACGAGAAAAAAACTGAATCCTGAAAGAGGATTATAAGGAAAAAAATGATAAGATTAATAAAAACGATACAAATGGAGGAAAATAATTATGGCAAAAGCAGTTGGAATTGATTTAGGAACTACAAATTCGGTTGTTGCCATTATAGAGGGTGGCAAACCTGTTATTATAGAGAACAAAGAAGGCAGCAGAACTACACCATCTATGGTGGCTTTTACCAAAAAAGGAGAAAGATTAGTCGGTCTGTTAGCGAAGAGGCAGGCAGTGACTAATTCTAAAAATACGGTCTATTCAGTAAAACGTTTCATTGGGAGACGTTTTACGGATCCTGAAGTACAGCAAATAAAAAAAGTACTCTCATATGATATTGTAGAGGGGGAACATACAGATGTAAGAATAAAGATTCAGGATAAATTTTATAGCCCTCAAGAAATATCTTCAATGGTATTACAAAAACTAAAACAGGCAGCCGAAGATCATCTGGGAGAAGAGATTAAAGATGCAGTAATTACCGTTCCTGCTTATTTTAACGACAATCAGAGGGAGGCGACAAAAGCTGCGGGAAGAATAGCCGGTTTGAATGTATTGAGAATAATAAATGAACCTACTGCTGCAGCATTAGCTTATGGGTTAGATAAAGAAAAAAATGAAAAAATCGCCGTATTTGACTTAGGCGGGGGTACTTTTGATATCTCCATTTTAGATATTGGAGAAGGTGTTTTTGAGGTTAAGTCAACCAATGGTGATACCTTCCTGGGAGGAGATGACTTAGATCAGCGAGTAGTCAGCTGGTTAATCGATAATTTTAAAAAGGAACAGGGTATTGACTTAGGCAAAGACCAGATGGCTTTACAGAGATTAAAAGAGGCAGCAGAAAAGGCAAAATGTGAGCTTTCTTCTTCTCTGGAGACTGATATAAACCTGCCCTTTATCACAGCAGATGCCAGTGGTCCGAAACACCTTAATTATACTCTTACCAGAGCCAAATTGGAGCAATTGACCGAAGATATTCTATCCAGGACAATAGAGCCCTGTAAAAAGGCATTGGAAGATGCAAAGCTGACTGCAGATGATATCGATGAAGTTATCCTGGTAGGCGGTCAAACAAGAATGCCAAAAGTACATGAAATAGTGAAACAGATTTTTGGCAAAGAACCTCATAAGGGAGTTAACCCTGACGAGGTGGTAGCTATGGGTGCGGCTATCCAGGGTGGAAAACTAAAGGGAGAAGTAAAAGATATCCAGTTATTGGATGTTACACCATTATCTCTGGGTATAGAGACTCTGGGTGGTGTTTTTACTAAATTAATTGAAAGGAATACTACCATCCCGGCATCCAGAAACCAGATATTCTCCACTGCATCTGATAACCAGACTGCTGTCGACATTAATGTACTGCAGGGAGAAAGATCTCTGGCTAAAGACAATACCAGCCTGGGGCGTTTCCAGCTGGTAGGAATCCCGCCTGCTCCCAGAGGAATGCCACAGATAGAAGTGGCTTTTGATATTGATGCCAATGGTATTCTTAAAGTAACTGCTAAGGATAAAGGTACTGGAAAAGAACAAAAGATTACCATTAAACATTCCAGTGGATTGACCGAAGAGGAAATTCAGAAAAAGGTCAAAGAAGCAGAGCAATTTGCCGAAGAAGATTCAAAGCAAAGAGAGAAAGTAGAAGTACATAACCAGGCAGAAAATTTGATTTATTCTACTGAGAAAACTCTTAAAGACGCAGCAGACAAGGTTAGTGAAAGCTTGAAAAGCGAAATAAATGAAAACATAAGTCAATTGAGAAATGCAGTTAAAGAAGAGAATGTTGAGGAAATGAAGGCCGGTATTGAAAAACTGACAAACTCTTCACATAGACTTGCCGAGGAGATTTACAAACAGTCTTCAACACAACAAGAGCAGCAGACTTATTCTGACACTTCTTCTGACCAGCAGGCTGAAGATACACAGGGTGATGCAAAAGAAGGTGAGCAGGTATTTGATGCCGAATATAAAGAAGAAGATGGAGACAATTCTAAATAATTACTGTTTAATTTAAAAAAACAGTATTGAAACTATAGTTACTTTTAAATCTTGCTGATTTCTGGATAACAAAATATCTATTATCCAGAAATTCAGCAAGATAAACTTATTATAGACTTATACATAACAAAGAGGTTTTATAATTTTGGCTAATAAGGATTATTATGAGATATTGGGAATAAAGAAAGAAGCCAGCCAGGATGAGATAAAGAAAGCTTTTCGTAAGCTGGCTTTAAAATATCATCCAGATGCTAATCCCAATAGTAAAGAAGAGGCAGAAAAAAAGTTTAAAGAGATTGGTGAGGCATATGCCATCTTAAGTGACCCTGAAAAGAGGGCCAGATATGACCAGTATGGCACAGCCGATACTCCAGATTTTGGTGCCGGATTTGATTTTAGAGACATATTTGGCGAAGGCATGGATGATTTTGGCAGCTTTAGCGATGTCTTTGAAAGCTTTTTTGGGGGAGGAACCCGGAGAGCATATCGCAGAGATAGGAGTAAAAAAGGGGCTAATTTAAGGTATTCTCTTGAAATAACTTTGAAAGAGGCAGCATTCGGGGCTGAAAAAAAGATTGAGGTGCCAGTCTGGGAAGATTGCAGCCATTGTAAGGGGAGCGGGGCAGAGCATGGAACTACCAGGCAAACATGCCCGGTCTGCAAGGGAAGCGGTGAGATGAGAACTACTCAAAATACTATCTTTGGTCAGACTATTAATATTCAAACCTGTCCCAGATGCAAGGGAGAAGGTACTATTATCGAGACACCCTGTAATGTCTGCCATGGCCTGGGTAAAATAAAGAAGAGGAAAACAATAAATGTGAAAATACTGGCAGGTGTGGAGAGCGGGCACCGTCTCAGACTGGCCGGTTTGGGAGAGCCTGGTGAAAATGGTGGTCCTTCCGGAGACCTGTTTATAGTCCTATATGTTAAAGACCATCCCCAGTTCAAACGAAGTGGAGCAGATATATACTGTGACCATAAGATTAGTCTGCCTAAAGCAGTTTTAGGCGGAGAGACTACTGTACCTACTTTAGAAGGCAATGTTAAGATGAGGATACCGGCAGGGACTCAGAGTGATACTGTTTTCCGATTAAGAGGGAAGGGTGCCTATATTCTTGGTTCCAAAAATAGGGGAGATGAGAAAGTCAGAGTAATCGTTAATATTCCTAAAAAATTGAATGAGAAGACCAAAAGACTATTTTATGAATTAGCTCAAGAAATGGGTGAAGATATTGAAAAAATTGGTGAGAAAAACTTTTTTGAAAAGGTAAGAGACTCCTTCTCTAAAAAGTAAATCGGTGATTCAAGTGACGCAAAAGATAGGTTTTAAAACCATAGGTTGTAAGGTAAATCAATACGAAACAGGGGCACTGAGACAACTATTTATCAGAAATGGCTATAAGACTGTCGGATTAGATGAAATTGCCGATATTTATTTAATAAACACCTGTGCCGTTACCAGAGAAGCGGAAAGAAAATCAAAACAGATGATAAGAAAAGCTGCTCGATTAAACCCGATGTCAACCATTATTGCAACAGGATGTGCAGTCCAGTCTAATTTAATTGATATTAAAGAATGTAATAATGTTTCTTTAATTGCAGGTAATTATTATAAAGAAAATATTTTCAATATAATAAAAAAGTTATCCCCTGTGGAAGAAAAACCACAAATTTTTATCAGTTCAGCCGATAAAATTACAAATTATATTGAAAATAAATGTTTTAGCAGCTCAAATCGTATACGAAGACTTGTAAAAATACAGGATGGATGTAATCAATTTTGCAGCTATTGTATTATCCCCTATCTAAGGGGTCGTGCCAGAAGCAGGTCTGTTGAACAGGTATTATCTGAAATTGAGGATTTGGATGGCAAGGGGTATAAAGAAGTCGTTTTATTGGGTATCAATCTGGGCAGCTACGGTTCTGATTTAAATAATAGTAAAATAAATCTGGTAAATTTAATCTCTGAAATTGTTCGGGTTTCCAATATTGATAGAATTCGTTTGAGTTCAATAGAGCTGCCCTATGTTGATAAAGAGCTTATCGATGCCTTTCATTGTTATCCTGAACTTTGCCATCATCTCCATATTCCCTTACAGAGTGGTGATAATCGTATACTCTCTCTCATGAATAGAAAATACACCTCAGAGCAATACAATAGAACTGTCGATTCTCTGAAAGAACAGATGCCCGATATAGCTCTCACTACAGATATAATTGTGGGATTCCCCGGTGAAGATGAAACAGCTTTTCAGAATACTTTAAATATGGTGAGGAAGATTGGCTTTAGCAAGGTACATGTTTTCCCTTATTCGGAAAGAAGATTCAATCTGGCTTCGTTTTTGTCAGATACAGTTGAGGAAAAGGTCATAAAAGAGAGAAGCAAACAACTGATTGATTTATCCAAACAGCTGACCAGAGAATATATAGGGAAAAATCTGGGGAAAGAAAGGGATGTTCTAATTGAGTCTCTGGGGAAGGAAAACGAGTTGAGCTTTGCATCTGGTTTGACTGATAATTATGTTAAAGTCTTTCTTTATAATACATCTTATGAAAAAGGGCAGGTAGTTAAGGTAAAGATTGTTCAAACCAATGGTAGCTATGCAGTGGGTGAACCTGCCTCATAATTTTACTATTTTTGCTCAGGAGGACAGACCATTTAAAGTAAAAAATAGGGCTTAAAATTAAGAATTTGATATTTTTTATTTTTGTGTTATAATATTATCATAAATTATAGAAACATCTTAATGTAGAAAAGAGTGGTTTGTGAACCACTCTTTTGTTTTGTATGTTTGTTTTACAGTAAAAAAACCTGTCATTCAGATTTAATAAAATAGAAAATTATAAAATATATAAAAGAGAAGGAAAAAGTATTCTGCTCTCCATATTAACGGGGAGGAGGTTGATTAACATGATGAATATTGATCTGGTTAAAATACTTGATGAAATAGAAAAAGAAAAAGGAATACCCAAAGAAGTTATATTGGATGCAATTGAAGTATCTCTTGTCTCTGCCTATAAGAAGAACTTTGCTCAGGGGAAGGATAATGTAGAGATAATTATTGACAAAGAGAGTGGAAGGGTACAGGTATTATCTAAAAGGACAGTGGTTGAAAAAATAGATAAGCCTTCTTCGGAAATTGATTTAGAACAAGCCCAACAGTATAAAAAGGGAACTGTTAAATTAGGAGATGAGATTGATATTGAGATAACACCTGAAGAGTTCGGTAGAATTGCTACCCAGACTGCCAAACAGGTTGTTGTTCAAAAGATAAGGGAAGCGGAGAGAAAGGCTGTCTATGATAGATATATTGATAAAGTAAGAGATATTGTAACAGGGGTTGTTCAACGTCAGGAACACTATAACTATATAATAGATTTGGGTAAAGCCGAGGCAATTCTACCACCCAATGAACAGGTGAGGGGTGAATCATATAGTAAGGGAAGTAGAATGAAATTCTATGTAGTTGAAGTTAAAAAAACATCAAAGGGGCCCAGAATAATACTTTCTCGAACCCATCCAGATCTTCTTAAAAGATTATTTGAATTGGAAGTTCCGGAAATCCATGAGGGATTAGTAGAAATTAAACAAATAGCCCGAGAGGCCGGGAAAAGATCAAAAATTGCTGTTACTTGCCGGGACGAAATGGTTGACTCCATCGGTTCCTGTATTGGAGACCGGGGTTCCAGGATTAAAGCAATAATGACTGAATTACAAGAGGAAAAAATAGATATAATTAAATGGGATGAAGATGATAAGACTTTTATTGCCAACTCTCTTAATCCGGCCAAGGTTTTGCTGGTGCAACTATTTGAAAAGGAGAAAAAAGCCCTGGTTGTGGTTAATGACCAACTATTGTCTCTGTCAATTGGCAAAGAAGGGCAGAATGCCAGATTGGCTGCAAAATTAACCGGCTGGAAGATTGATATTAAGAGTGAATCGCAATACAGGCAGGAGAATAAAATTGAGCCGGGTACAGATATAAGTAAATTAGAATAAAGTAAAAAATATTAAGTTAAAAAAGTAAATCTTTTCACAATATGAAGAAAAAAAAATTAACAAAAATACCTTACAGGACATGCATAGGGTGTCAGGGGAAAAAACCGAAAAGGGATTTATTAAGAATTATCAGAACGCCTGAGGGTGTAATTGAAATAGATGAGACTGGTAAGAAATCAGGCCGAGGGGCATATTTATGTTATAATAAAATATGTTTTCAAGAGGCTATTAAAAAAAAGAGATTGGGGAAGGCATTAAAGCTCGATATATTGCCCTCGATAGTGAAAGAATTAGAAGAAAAGTTTAATTTGATAGAAAAGGATTTTGTTGATAATTAATCTGCTAAACAAAATTTAAGAGTATTAGAAAGAAGTATTTACCCCTGGTAACAATCCGGTAGAGATGGAGGTCAAGGTGTATGAAAAAAAGAGTATATGAAGTAGCAGAAGAATTGAGGATTCCAGCTAAAAGTCTTATTAGCTTTTTAACAAAAGAAGGTATCAATGTTAAGAATCATATGAGTACACTTGATGAGGAGACAATTGAAATTATTAAAGAGGCTATTGCTGAGGAAAAAAAGAAAGTAAAAGAAGCTGAAAAAGAGGAGAGAAGGGTGCTCATATTAGACAAGTTACCCAGCTTGAAGGAATTATCAGAAAAGCTCAATTTGCCATTATCAAAAGCTATGCAACAAGTCTCTAAAATAGGCACGATAAAGTCTATCGATAGGGAATTACCATGGGAGATTGTTGAAAAGATATGTCATGAGAATAATATTGAAATAAACCCCTCCAGCAATCTGAAGAGAATAATTAAGGCAAAGAAAGGTAATGCTGTGGAAATCCCATTGTCTGTTAAATCGCCGGTCATTACCATTGTTGGTCATGTAGATCACGGTAAAACTACCCTCCTTGATGTAATCAGGAAATCACATATTACCAAAAAGGAAGCAGGGGGTATTACCCAGCATATTGGCGCCTATGTGGTCAACCTGAAGGATAATAGATTTGTATTTATTGATACTCCGGGGCATGAAGCATTCACCACTATTAGAGCCCGTGGTGTAAAAGCAACTGATATAGTGGTACTCGTTGTTGCTGCCGATGATGGAGTGATGCCTCAGACGGTGGAGGCGATTAATCATGCCCGAGCAGCCAATGTCCCCATTATTGTAGCCGTCAATAAGATTGATAAAGCAACTGCTAATATTGATAAAGTTAAAAAGGAACTATCCAAATACCAGTTAGTTCCAGAAGAATGGGGTGGAGATACCCTGTTTGCTGAAATATCTGCCTTACAGAAGAAGGGTATTACGGAATTATTGGAACTGATCTCCTTACAGGCAGAGATGTTAGAATTGAAAGCCAATCCCGAACTGCCTGCTACCGGGGTGGTAATAGAGACCAAGCTGAACAAAGGGAGAGGCATTTTGGCTACTGTTTTAATTCAAGATGGTCATTTAAAAATAGGTGATTATTTTGTAGTTGGGAAGGCATATGGAAAAGTAAGAAGCATGATGGATGATATGGGCAAACATCTTACCTATGCCGGGCCCTCAACCCCTGTGGAGATAACAGGTTTTAACAAAATGCCCGGTGCCGGTGATGTATTCCAGGTAGTGGCGAGTGATCATTTTGCTAAAATAATAATTGGTGAGAGGGAGCTGGAAGAAAAGCGCAGGGAAAAGAAGGAAGAGGAGAGGGTATCCTTAGAGAGTTTGTTTGAAGAAATGAAAAAAGGAAGAATCAAAGAATTAAATATTATCTTAAAGGCAGATACTCAAGGAACCTTAGATGCAATTATGGAGGCCTTATCCCCCCTGAGCAATGAAGAAGTTGAAGTAAAGATAATCCATGGTGGTATTGGTACAATTTCTGAAACAGACATTATGTTAGCATCTGCGTCCAATGCTCTGGTTATCGGATTCAATGTGGCAGAAGATCAAAATGCTCAGAAGCTGGCTAAAAATGAAGAGATTGAAGTTAGAACTTATAATATAATATATGATTTAATCGATGAAGTTAAAGCTGCCTTAAAAGGGTATTTAAAGCCAAAATTAGAAGAAATAATAACTGGAGAAGCAGAGGTTAGGGAAATATTTAAAATACCCAAGATTGGTATTGTTGCCGGATGTTATGTGACTGAAGGAAAGATTTCAACCAAAGATTCTATCCGTGTTATACGTAAAGAAGAAAAAATATATGAAGGAAAAGATTTCTCCTTAAGACGCTTTAAAGATGATGTTAAAGAAGTCAGCTCTGGATATGAGTGTGGCATACATATAGAGAAATTTGATGATTTTCAGGTACAGGATAGAATTGTTTTTTATAATTTTCAAGAAGTTACTAAATAGGAAAAATGTTAATTGGTATCTGTAAAATATCCCTATATTTACCAAATAGCCACTCCTTAAAAGATAAAAGAACAATTTTGGCAGGTTATACAAATTTATTAAGAAAGAGATATAATATTTCTATTGCCGAGATTGGTCAAAAAAATTCCTGGAAAAAGAGTACTATAGGGATTGCCTGTGTCAATGATAATCGTCGATTAATTGACCGAATTATGGAAAAAATTATAAGTCATACCGAAATACAACCCGAAATACAATTACTTGATTATTGGTTTTCAATTAATTAGGCAAAACAAAGATAAAGAATAAAAAGGTTAGACAAAGCAGATGGTTTTAGAACAAAAAAAGAAACATTTTGAAAAAGTATTGAAAAGAAATATAAGCCATATAATTCATAGAAAAACAAAAGACCCCCGCATAGGATTTGTCACAGTAACCAGAATATCTCTATCCAATGACCTGCATAATGCCAAAATATATATTTCTATATTGGGGAATAAAGAAGAACAGGAAAAATGTCTGAAGGGTCTTTATAGTGCTACAAATTTTATCAGGTCAGAATTAGCTCATGAGCTTAAAAGATATCGCTTTACACCCTCTATATCTTTTCACTTCGATAAGGAGTTGGAAAAAGTACATCAACTTATGATGAAAATTGAGGATTTAGGCAGGGAAGGTGATGGCAGGGAAAGCCAGGATGCAACACACGAAAATCAGTAAAATTGCCAAAATAATTAAAAAATACCATAATTTCATTATTACCTCACATACAAATTTAGATGGAGATGCCTTAGGTTCTGAATTAGCCCTCTACTTTATCTTAAAACAGATGGGCAAAGAGGTAAAAATTGTTAATCAAGACCAGGTGCCCTATATCTATAAATTTATGCCAGGCGTGGAAGAGATAATTTGTAGTGCTAAACTCGATAAAGAATTCATATTAGAAATCGAAAATGATTCGGTATTGGTAGTCCTTGATTCCAGTAATTTAGAAAGAATTGGCAATATTCCTGTAAAAACTGATAAATTTAGTCTTATTGTTAATATTGACCACCACCCCAGTAACACCAAATTCGGGCATATTAACTATATCGATGTTAGCTCTTCATCAGTAGGGGAGATAATATTCCAATTGAGCAAAGAGCTGAATTGTGAGATAACCGAACAGATTGCCATCCCTTTGTTTGCAGCAATTGTTACCGATACTGGCTCTTTTCGATATGCCAATACCAGGGCTGAAACTTTTTATACTGCTTTTGTTTTAGTAAAATCCGGTGCCAATCCCCACTTAATTGCCAATCAAATTTATAGCAATAATGAAATATCTGCCCTTAGATTGTTAGGTGACGCGCTTCTTAAAACAGAGGTTGATTCAAATTCAAATATTGCCTGGACTATTGTAACCAGAGAGATGTTTGAGGAAACTAATGCTAAAGAAGAAGAAACAGAAGGAATAGTCGATAAGATACTTTCCATCAAAAAAGTTCAGGTTTCTGTATTATTCAAGGAGATTATAGAGGGAAAGATTAAGATTAGTTTCCGTTCTAAAGATGATTTTAACGTCGACCTTTTTGCACGAACATTTGGTGGTGGAGGTCATCCCAATGCAGCTGGCTGTCAATTAGAGGGGGACAGAGATGATATTGTAAAGACAGTAATAGACAGGTTAATAAAAGCGCTTAATACCTGATAATGCCACTTACTAATATTATTATTAAGGACACTCCTTTAAAGATGAAAAATGGTATTCTGATTATTGATAAACCTGAAGGAATTTCTTCGGCAAAGACCGTTTTTAAAATAAAAAAACTTTTAAAATTAGACAAAGCAGGGCATACCGGTACATTGGACCCCTTTGCTACCGGAATACTGGTTTTATGCCTAAACCGTAGTACCAAAGAATCGGTTTATTTTACTAATCTTGATAAAACATACACCGCTACTATGATACTGGGCATTTCAACCGATACACAGGATTTAACCGGCAAAATAATAAGGATAAATAGTAAAAAAAGAGAGCAAAAAAGATTAACCCGGGATGAGATAGAGAGTGTTTTTGAAAAGTTTCAAGGAGATATATGGCAGACTCCTCCCATGTATTCAGCAATAAAATCAAAGGGGAAGCCGCTTTATCGCTTAGCTAGAAAGGGTATTAAAATAAAAGTTGAACCAAGGAAAATAAAAATATATCAATTATCCCTATTGAAGGTAAGATGGGATATTTATCCCAGTATTTCTTTTAAAGTAAAGTGCTCCAAGGGGACTTATATTAGAACATTGTGTAATGATATCGGTGATTATCTGGGATTTGGTGCATATCTTTCTAATCTAAGAAGAGTCAAGGTTGGCAATATTTCTATCAATCAGTCTATCTCGCTTGCTGAATTTATGGAATTGCCCTCTGAAAAGCAGGCATCTTTGATAATATCTGCCAGTACAGTTTTGGATGATAAAATAATAAATTGAAGAAAGACGAATTATAAAATAAAATTCTATTAAATAGTATTATAAATACAACAATTAGTTGTAAGCAGCATTGGTTAGAATCGAGGCAAACAGGGCTAACATGGAATATATATCATATGATTATTTTATTAATAATAATTTTTTCAATAGTGAAAATAAATTATCATATATAGCTTTAGGATTCTTTGATGGAGTTCATCTGGGACATCAGTCCATATTAAGTTTATGTGTCGATATGGCAAAAAAAGACAATGCCGTGAGCTCTGTTATTTTGCTGGACCCTCATCCGGAGATAATTGTCAATAAAATTGATAACCTCTATTTTCTTACCACATTAGAAGAAAAGGTAAGACATATAAAGGATTTGGGAATTAACAAGGTCTATGTCCTTAATTTTTCAGAAAAATTGAAGAAAGTAAGTGGTGAGGATTTTATAAAAAAAGTTTTATTAAATAAGTTCCATATGGGTGCCGTTTTTGTGGGATATAATTACCATTTTGGTTATCAAAAAAAAGGTGATATAAATCTTATAAAATTGTTAGCTAAAAACTATAATTTTAAACATTTTATTTTGGAGCCAGTAAAAACAGATGATGGGACAATAATCAGCAGTACACTTATTAGAAAACTTATAAGAGAAGGAGATTTAGAAAAGGCTAATCGCATGTTAGGCTATCCCTACTATATAGGTGGAGAGGTTGTACATGGTCACAAGAGAGGGAAAAATATTCTATCTTTTCCTACTGCTAATATAAAATTTCCGTCGGAAAAATTATTACCCAAAAACGGAGTATATGTTGCCCTGGTAGAAATTGATGGAATAAAATATCAAGGTTTGGTAAATATTGGTTTTAGACCTACTTTTCAAAATGAAATGATTAGTATAAGAGAAGAGATTTCTGTTGAAGCACACATCTTTAATTATGAAATAGATATATACAAGAAAAAGATACGCGCCTTTTTATTGAAAAGAATAAGAGATGAACAAAAATTTGTCGACACTACCAGCTTAACTCAGCAAATCAGAAAAGATGAATTGGTTGCCCGTGTTTTTTTCAAAAACAATAAAATTTAGTCAAAATATCATGATAAAAAAGGAATAAACCATAAGAATCTTTTAGTAAAAAAAGATGGATATTTAATAAAATATAAGAGCAGATATTACAAATTGCCATTAAAAACAGATTTATTTCTTCAGTTAGGTATTCTAAGTCTCTTCAATGGATTGATTTGTTATTTAATGGTATATAATTTTAATTATTGAACTTTATAAAATATATTTGAATGAATTTCTTAATTGTGATAAAATATTAAAATGATGTAAGATTGCAGAAGAGTTTGAAGAAGGAAGTAATCCCCATTTTAGGATATACCATTTATAAAGCCTACTTTCCTGCCAATCTCGCAGACATCATGCTTAGACTAGTTAAAGGAAATAAGAAAAAATTCAAACATATTTGACTAAGAGATATATGATTTAAAAAAGTTAGCATATAGAATTACCATTAGGCAGAAGGAGAGTTTAGCAAAAATGGTTAAGAAAGAATTAAAAAATAAAATAATAAAAGAATACCAGCACCATGATGTGGATACTGGTTCAACAGAGGTTCAGGTAGCTATTTTAACTGAGAAAATAAACAGCCTGACCAAACATCTAAATGAGAATAAGAAAGATAAGCATTCTAAATATGGATTATTGAGAATGGTTGGGAAAAGAAGAAATCTCCTAAATTATCTAAAGAGCAATGATGTTGAAAAATATCGCAAATTAATTGAACAATTGAATCTCAGAAAGTAATGAGATTTAAAATAATGTATACCTATTCAAGGAGATATCTTAATTTATGACCGATAAAATTATCCATAGTAAAGAAATAGAAGTTGGTGGTAAGAAAGTAAAAATAGAAACAGGCAAACTGGCAAAACAGGCCAATGGCTCAGTTACTGTAACCTGTGGTGAAACGGTAGTACTTGTTACCGCAGTTGCCTCAAAAGAACCCAAGGAAGGGACCGATTTTTTCCCTCTACTTGTAGATTATGAAGAGAAGTTTTATGCTGCCGGTAAAATACCAGGCGGATTTTTTAAACGTGAAGGGAAACCAAGCGAAAATGCCATCCTGACTTCCAGACTGATTGATAGACCGATACGTCCCCTGTTTCCTGAGGGATACTGCAATGATGTTCAGATAATCACTTCGGTCTTATCTTATGATCAGAGCAACCTTCCAGATATTATTTCCATTATTGGTGCATCATGTGCCCTCTATATTTCTGATATTCCTTTTTATAAACCAATTGCAGCAATACGGGTCGGCTATTCAGAAGGTAATTTCTTAATAAATCCTACGGTAGAAGAGCTGGCTGACTGTGAACTCAATATAGTTGTTGCTGGAACAAAAGACTCAGTTATAATGTTAGAAGGGGAAGCTAAGGAATTATCTGAGGAAATAGTGATAGAAGCCATCGGGGTGGCTCAGGCAGAGATTAAAAAAATTGTGGAAATGCAAATTGAATTTGTTAAAGAGATAAATCCCGAGAAGATTAATCAAACCTGGCAATTGGAACAATCTTTGTTGGAAGAAAAAAATAGGTTTTATGAGCTAATCAAAAAAGATTATTCCGAGCAGATAGAAAACGCATTAACTACCAGAGATAAAGCCGAAAGAGAAGAAAGATTAGAAAATTTAAAAGAGGAAATCATCTCAAGATTAAATAATGACCTGAGTAGTGATGAAGAACTCAATGTCTCCCTTATCAATGGAGTATATGATTCCATATGCCAGGAATTAATGAGGGGTTTGATTATTGAAAAGGGATTGAGAGTGGATCACCGTAAACCTGATGAGATTAGGAATATTGAATGTGAAATAGGTATTTTGCCGAGAGTGCATGGAAGTGCCCTCTTTACCAGAGGGCAAACACAGGCTCTGGTTATTACTACCCTGGGTTCTGTTAGGGATGAGCAGTCTGTAGATACTCTGGAAGAGGATACCACCCGTAAATTTTATTTACACTACAATTTTCCACCCTTCTCGGTAGGAGATATCAAGCCGAGAAGGTCTCAATCACGTAGAGAGATTGGTCATGGTGCCCTGGCTGAAAAGGCTGTGAAAGCACTAATTCCCGAAGAGATAGAATTTCCTTATACTATTCGTGTGGTATCTGAAATTCTGGAATCTAATGGTTCATCATCGATGGCTAGTGTTTGTGGAGCCAGCTTATCTCTAATGGATGCAGGAGTGCCCATAAGTAAACCGGTAGCCGGTGTTGCCATGGGATTGGTTAAAGAAGATGATAAATATGAAATATTAACCGATATTCTTGGTATTGAGGACCATTATGGTGATATGGATTTTAAAGCAGCCGGTTCAGCCGATGGTTTAACAGCAATTCAGATGGACCTGAAAATAGATGGTGTATCTATTGATATATTGCGGGATATTTTCGAAAGGTCAAGAAAAGGCCGCTTATATATACTTGAAAAAATGAATAAAACAATTTCCAAACCAAAAGCAGAGCTGTCTAACTATGTTCCTAAGATGCTTATTATAAAAGTTAGCACAGATAAGATTGGAAATATAATTGGTCCAAGCGGCAAGAACATAAAGAAGATAATTGAAGAGACCGGCACCTGTATCGATATAAAAGATAATGGTGAAATTTTTATTACTGCTGATAGCATGGAAAAGATAGAGAGAGCTAAATACCATATCGAAGGTTTGGTTAAGGAAGTAAAAGTCGGGGAGATTTATAATGGGAAGGTGAAAAGAATAACCAAATATGGGGCATTTGTAGAGATTCTTCCCGGGGTAGAGGGGCTCTTACATATATCAAACCTATCTTATTCTCATGTTGGTAAAGTAGAAGATGTTTTAAATATGGATGATGAGATTCAGGTAAAGGTTATTGGAATTGACCAGCAGGGCAAGATCGACCTGAGCAAGAAAGAATTGATGCCAAAACCTGAAAAAAATGATAAAGATTTTAGGAATCGTTATAATAAAAGATCTAATTTTAAATAAGTACCTATCTTCTAATGAATAATAGAGATATTGATAAAGTTGAAATAAAAATCGAAAAGGAAAAGGGTTGTGAAAGTCTGCCTTTGCCAAAAGCTGCCAGTAAATATGCTTCAGGCATTGATTTGCATTCTGCCCAAAATGAAGTAATTGAGATTGGACCGGGTGAGCGAAAATTAGTTTCCACCGGTATAAAAATTGCCCTTCCGCCAGGCTATGAAGCACAGGTAAGACCCAGAAGCGGTCTGGCTTATTCCCATGGTATTACAGTGCTTAATACACCTGGAACAATTGATGCTGATTACCGTGGTGTGATTAAAGTTATTTTGATAAACCACGGTAAAGAAAATTTTTATATAAATAGAGGGGATAGGATAGCTCAATTAGTTATCCAAAAGGTATGCCAGCCTATATTAAAGGAAATTGAAGAACTGGACAATACTAAAAGAGGAGAAGGTGGGTTTGGTCATACCGGAATCAAAGCAACCGAATAGGCGCTTTTCTCCGCAATATTCACTATTATAATGAAGGTACATTCATTAATATTTACAGAAGAGGGAGGGAATAGATGTACTACGTTATCCTTGGTATTGTACAAGGGTTAACAGAATTCCTCCCGGTCAGTAGCTCCGCTCATCTTAGAATTAGTCAAAATCTTTTAGGAATAAAAATACCCGGTGTAGCTTTTGAGGTATTTGTTCATTTTTGTACAACACTTGCAGTAATCTGTTTATTCAGAAAAGAAATAAAAGAAATTATATATTCATTCATTAAAAGTATTTTAAGACTGAATCACTGGCCATCATTTTTAGATTATGTCAAAAAAGATAATAACAGTAAATATGCCTGGTTATTATTACTCAGTACCATACCAGGGGCATTAATTGGTTATCTGCTGCAAAATACAATTGAACAGATGTTTGATAATTCCTTATTTATTGGCCTTATGCTGATGACAACAGGGATATGCCTTTTTTTAACAGATAAATTTTTCATTGAGGGCAGCAAAACTATAAAAGAGATTAATTGGGTTGATGCCATATTTATTGGTTTGGCGCAAGCCTTTGCCATTTTTCCTGGAATATCTCGTGCCGGATTTACCATAATGATGGGCTTAGCCAGGAGATTGGAAAGAGAATTTACTGCACAATATTCTTTCATCTTATCAATTCCCATTATTATGGGTGCTTCAATATATAAAATTAAAGAAATATTCCAGCTAAATGTAAATATTAATATTTATATTATGCTTATCTCAGGATTAGCTGCTTTTCTTTTCGGATGTTTAGCTATGAGATTCTTTATCAGGATGCTGGTTAATTTTAAGCTGCGCTTCTTTAGCTATTACTTATGGATTTTAGCTATAATAGTAATCTTTCTTAAAAAATAACACAGGGAATAAAATGGCCAAAATTGAGAAAAAAAATCAACCAATTAATAGAAGAATTGTTGGTATTTCCCTCATTTTTATTGCACTTTTTTATCTTTATATAATATTATTTCCCGGAGAAACAAATACTTTTTTATATGATTTAACCTACACTATCAACAAACTGATTGGTCTTGGAAAATACTTTATCTTCATTTTTTTAATGATTGAGGGTATTCACCTATTATCTAATTTTAATATTCCCAATTTTTATAATAGGATGTTCGGGGTCACCTCTTTATTACTGATATTATTAGCCTTTATCCATTTGAGATTAATATATATTGAGAATGCCTATTTTTTATCACTACAAGGAATAGGGGGCGGCCTTTATGGATATTATATAGCAAGCCATTTAAATAACTATTTCGGTTTAACCGGTGCCTACCTATTTCTCATCGCCCTGGGTTTGATTGCACTATTATTTGCAACCGATCTTTCTTTTCTCTACATCACCAATCTCATTTCTAAAAGGATAGTTAATGTGTTCCATAGGGTAATACCATTTTTATCTATTAAAAGAAAAGATGAAAGCAATAGACAGAGAAAAGGGAGCAAGCAATCAATTAAGATTTATTCATCAGATGATAGTAAAATAAAGAGAAAGGCCGAACCAATATTTAAAAAAGTTGTCCCATCGAAAGAAGAAAAGAAGGTAGCAGCAGCGGTACAAGGGAAGATAGATTTTCCAGTTAGAAGTGAAGAAGAAGGGAAAAGTTTACTTTACAGCTATGCTGCACCATCGGTTAATCTATTAAATGAGCCAAAAAGAGAATTCAAGGAACGTAATCTGGAAAGAATCAGAGAAAATATTGCTTTGCTGCAGAGAACATTGGATAATTTTAATATCCAGGGTGAAGTAATAGGAGCAACTCAGGGACCAACTGTTACCAGATACGAGATACAGCCCGCCCCAGGAGTGAAGGTATCAAAAATTACCAATCTCAGTAATGATATTGCCTTAGCATTTGCCTCTCCCTCAGTAAGAATTGAAACTCCTATTCCCGGTAAAAATGCCATCGGTATCGAGGTTCCAAACAAAGAGAAAAATACCGTCTTCTTAAGAGAAATCATTGAATCCAGAGATTATCATGATAATTCTTTTATCCTGCCTATAGTACTGGGAAAAGATATCGGGGGGAAAAATATTATGGCAGATTTGGTAGAATTACCACATCTGCTTATTGCTGGTTCGACAGGTTCCGGTAAAAGTGTTTGTTTGAACACTATTATTTTGAGTTTAGTTTATCGTTTTGGTCCCGAAATGGTAAGATTTTTAATAATTGACCCCAAAAGAGTAGAGCTAAATATATATAATGGCATACCACATCTAATTTCCCCCATTGTTACCAATACTAAAAAAGTTGATAAGGTACTCAATTGGGCAATTTCTGAAATGGAGAGAAGGTTTAAAATATTTGCTGAAGTTGGGGTTCGCAACTTAAAAGGATACCATGAATATATTAAAAGTACAAAGCCAGAGGAAACAAGTTTACCTTATATAGTAATTATTATAGATGAATTAGCTGATTTGATGCTTTCTGCGCCGGTGAAAGTAGAAGAAGCTTTGTGCAGATTAGCCCAGATGACCAGAGCTACCGGAATTCATCTTGTCATTGCTACCCAAAGGCCCTCTGTCGATATTATTACCGGTTCTATAAAGGTGAATTTCCCCTCGCGTATTGCCTTTGCAGTATCTACACAGGTTGATTCAAGGACTATTCTGGATGTAAATGGTGCTGAAAAATTACTGGGGAATGGAGATATGCTTTTTTCTCCTATAAATGCTTCCAAGCCTATAAGAGCACAGGGTGCTTTTGTATCTGAAAGGGAAATTAAGGAGATTGTGGCATTTCTGGTAAAAAATAATCCTTCTCCGGATTATAATGGAAATATTATTGAACATTTAGAACAAAAAGACATGGAAAGTAAAGATATGGAAGGCGAAGAAGAGGATGAACTATTTGAAGAGGCTGTGGAAACAATTATTAATAATAATCAGGCTTCGATATCTATTTTACAGAGAAAATTAAGGATTGGATACACCAGAGCTGCACGTTTGATTGATTTAATGGAAAAAAAGGGATTGGTCGGTCCCTATGATGGACGCAATCCAAGAAAGATACTGTTTTCCAGAGAAGATTTTATTTCTGATTTCAAAAATTAAATTTATTACTTAGAATAATTGTTTAATGCAGATTGGATACCACAAAAATATTTTTGATTGAATAAAGAAGGGGAACGTATTATTATAATAGTAGTTATAGTACTAAATCTGCAATATTTTATTATACTACTAAATAATTAATAATATGGTATTCGAACTAAATTAATCTAAAGAAGAAAGGAGGGAATTTATACCTGCTGCTGACAAAATAAAGGCAAAATAGATATAAAAATGATGGCTTGAAAATAAATTTAAAGAAAGGAGCTAAAGAATCTATGAAATTTTATTTTAAAAACATCATAATTTTGCTGCTAATTACTATTCTATTATTTCCACTGGTAGCTATGAATGGTTTTGCCCAGAGTGATCTTACTGTAGGCCTGGTATTTGATATTGGTGGTAAAGGGGATAAATCGTTCAATGATTCGGCTTCACGGGGATTAGGTTGGGCTGCACAGGATTTTGGTATAAAGAGAATCGAACTTGAACCGGGAGCAGACGCAGACAGAGAAGTAAATGTAAGAAATTTAGCCAGTATTGGGTATAACCTTATTATCGGAGTAGGCTTTTTATTTGAAGACAGCATCGGGCCCGCTTCAGATGATTTTCCCAATACTAAATTTGCCATTGTTGATGGAATTGTTCTGGGAAAACCCAATGTCACTTCTTTAAGTTTTGCAGAACATGAGGGGTCCTTTTTGGTTGGTATGATTGCAGGATTAAAGGCACTTCAGGATGGAAAAGATACAGTAGGTTATGTAGGAGGAATGAACGTTCCCTTGATTCAAAAGTTTGAAGCCGGCTATAAGGCAGGTGTTAAATATGCCTATCCCGATTGTAAAATACTATCAGCTTACGCAGGAGACACTCCCACAGCCTTTGCCGATCCAGTGAAAGGTAAAGAACTGGCTTTGTCACAGTATGACAATGGTGCCTATGTTATTTACCATGCCTCCGGTTTAACAGGTGCAGGTGTTTATGAAGCAGCAAAAGAAAGAAAGAGATATGTTATTGGGGTAGACTCTAATCAGAACTATTTAGGTCATATTGAAGAGACTGGCGAGAATTTTGGGTTGACCAGTATGTTAAAACAGGTTGATGTATCGGTATATCTGACCATCAAATCGATTTTAGAGGGTACTTTTGAACCTGGAATTAGATTATTCGATTTAGCAACCACCGTGGTAATTAATGATGTGGAATATAATGGAGTGGGATATGCCTTGGATAACTACAACAAAGACCTGATAACAGATGAAATGATACAAAAAGTTGAAGAAGCCAAGGCAAAAATTATAAAGGGAGAGATTGAAGTACCTCACGAAATATAGAATATAAATTAATCATCAGGAAATATAATATTAATTATATTAATTTCCTGATGATTAATATTATTTATTAAATATTAGCAGGATTATGGTGAGAAGAATTGGCTCAATATCTGATAGAAATGAAAGATATCTCAAAAACTTTTCCACTGGTTAAGGCAAACGATAAAGTGAACTTCTCAGTTAAAAAGGGAGAAATTCATGCTTTAGTAGGAGAGAACGGGGCAGGGAAAAGCACCTTGATGAGTATATTGTATGGCTTATACCAGGCAGATGAAGGAGAGATTTTTATTGATGGACAAAAGACCAATATTTATAATCCTAATATAGCAATAGAAAATAAGATTGGAATGGTTCATCAGCATTTTATGTTAGTTCCTCCCTTGACGGTGGCAGAGAATGTAATTCTGGGAATGGAACCCAGAAGGAATTATTTTTTTATTGATTTAAAAAAAGCAGCCAGTGATATCAAAGAGCTTTCCGAGAAATATGGTTTTAAGATCGATCCCTGGGCTAAGATTGAGGATGTTTCTGTTGGTATACAACAGAGAGTTGAAATCATAAAGGTACTTTACAGGGGTGCCGAAATCCTGATATTAGATGAGCCAACCGCTGTTTTAACTCCTCAAGAGGTAGAAGAATTATTTAAAATATTAAAATCTTTAAAGGGACAGGGTAAAACAATAGTTTTTATAACCCACAAGCTAAATGAGGTAATGGCTCTATCTGACCGGGTGACGGTAATGAGAGATGGGAAAATGGTGGGTACCAAAGTAACCTCTCAGACCAATACCTCTGAGATAGCTACACTAATGGTTGGCAGAGAGGTATTATTGACAACAAGTAAAGCAGAGCAAACAATTGGTAAGACTGTTTTGAGATTAGAGAAGGTAAATGCCTTTAACCAGCACAAATACCATGTACTAAAAGATATTAGCCTTACAGTTAAAGAAGGGCAGATACTGGGAATTGCCGGAGTAGAAGGAAATGGTCAGACTGAATTGGTAGAAGTCATCACCGGATTGAAGCCAATTTCCGGTGGTAAAATGTATTTATATGAAAAAGATATAACCGGACTGAGTCCCAGAAAATTAAGGGAATTGCATATTGCGCATATTCCAGAAGATAGACGTAAAAGAGGATTTATTGCTGATTATTCAGTGGCAGAAAACTTAGTATTAGGTAGCCATTATAAATCTCCTTTTGTTAAAGGTTGTTTTTTAAACCCTCCAGAAATTAGAGGATACGCTAATAAATTGATTAAAGATTATGATATAAGGCCGGCTGTTAAAGAAAACTTATTAAAATCATTATCTGGCGGTAATCAACAAAAAGTAATTGTAGCAAGAGAACTTGAAAGAGAACCAAACCTTCTAATTGCTGCACAACCCACCAGAGGCCTGGATGTTGGCTCAATTGAATTTGTACATAAACAAATTTTAAAGGAGAGAAGCAAAGGGAAAGCGATACTATTAATTTCGGCAGAATTAGATGAAATCTTATCTCTAAGTGATGAAATAGCAGTTATTTATGAGGGGAAAATTGTGGAAATCATGGTTAATAAGAATATCGATAGAGGTAAGCTTGGTTTACTTATGACCGGTGTTCATAAATAAATTATAAGAGACAATTATTTATATTAGTCAGGTAAGGAGAATATTTTTTGAATAGAGATAAATCAAAAAAAAGTAATTTATTTTTCTCCATAATTGAAAGAATTACTCCCATTATAGCTATTATAGGAGCTCTCTTTATAGGTTCAATAGTAATATTATTAATGGGTGAAGACCCTATTCAGGTATACAAGATGATGTTCGGTCTGGCTATAGGCAATCGTGATGGGTGGGGCAATGTTCTCTTCAGGGCAACGCCGTTAATATTTACCGGATTGGCTGTAGCCTTTGCTTTTCGTTGTGGCTTGTTTAATATAGGAGGAGAGGGGCAGGTCTATGTAGGTGCATTTTTAGCTGCTTATATTGGATTCACCTTTGCTAAACTACCGGCTATCTTGCTGATACCTATAACTATTGCCGCCTCTGCATTAGGTGGGGCTCTCTGGGCAGCCTTACCAGGCTTTTTAAAGGCAAAGAAGGGTATTCATGAAGTTATTATAACCATTATGATGAACTGGATTGCTACTTCACTGACTTTTTATTTAGTATTAGTATATAAGGCACCTCCCACTGAAGAGATGAGACTGGCAGGAGTGCCGCAGATGATCCCCCATACCAGTGAAATTGCAGAAGCAGCGCGGTTACCAAGGATTGCTCCTTTATTATCAAAAATAAATATTTCCTTTCCTTCGCATAATCCCTTAAATATCTCATTCTTTTTAGCGATTATTGTTGCAATTTTAGTATATTATATTCTTTGGAAAACAAGTCTGGGTTATGAGATCAGGGCAGTTGGGTACAATAGTGCTGCTGCCGAATATGCCGGGATAAGTATAGCTAAAAATATTATACTGGCAATGATGATAAGTGGGGCGTTAGCCGGTTTGGTAGGAACAAATGAGGTAATGGGCTATAAATTTCGCTGGCGGCAGGAACTTTTTCTGGGCTTAGGTTTTAATGGCATTGCTGTTGCTCTTTTAGGGAAGAACCACCCCCTGGGGGTAGTATTGGCGGCTATTTTATTCGGCACCCTCTCTTATGGTGGTGCTTTGGTGAATATATACACAGCAGGAAAGATACCAAGAGAATTGATAATGGTTATTCAAGCCGTAATTGTAATATTAGTGGTTATCTCTGATGAAATTATAAAACGGCTAATCCTAAGGAGGAAAACAGAATAATGTTCAGTAGTATTATTAGTCCAGACTTTTTTGCCTCTGCCATAAGAATTGCCATTCCTCTGGCTTTAGCAGGATTGGGCGGTGTTTATTCTGAAAAGTCCGGTGTGGTAAATATAGGTTTGGAAGGAATGATGTTAACCAGTGCATTTATTGCAGTTGCTGGAACTAATTTTACAAAAAATGTATGGTTTGGTATCTTATTTGCTGTTATTATCGGTATATTATTAGGTTTAATACATGCTATTGTTTCAGTATCTTTCAAAGCTAATCAGATTGTAAGCGGAGTTGCAATTAATCTTTTTGCCAGTGGTATTACGGTTTTTCTAAGCTGGCTCTGGTTTCATGAAACCCAAATAATGGCTTTAAAAAATCTTCCCACATGGGGGTTTAAAGTTCCTAATCCAGGAGAAGCCTCATCACTTGTAAGAGGTTTGATAGTAATTTTTGCCCACCATTCTCCTCTTGTATATATCACCCTGGTGATTATCATTATTTCCCAAATTTTAATATTCAGGACACCTTTTGGCCTAAGATTGCGTTCAGTCGGGGAATACCCTCAAGCCGCAGATACTTTAGGGATTAACGTGGTGCAGATGAGGTATATAGCTGTGTTGATATCTGGCGGTTTAGCAGGCTTAGCCGGTTCGGTTCTGTCTATTGAACAGGCTCATTTTTTTGTTAAAGAGATGAGCGGGGGCAGGGGTTTTATTGCCTTAGCTGCAATGATATTTGGTAAATGGACACCATTTGGAACTGCTGCAGCAGCCCTTTTATTTGGCATCGGGGAGGCTTTAGCTATCAGAGTACAGGGTGTTTATACTATACCGGTACAGTTTATTAATATGATACCCTATCTGCTGGCGATACTTGTTCTGGTTGGTGCTATAGGCAGGGCTACTGCGCCTGCTGCCAGCGGAACTCCTTATGAGAAAGAAATATCTTAACCATCTATTTATTTAAAATATTATGGTATAAATAGGAAATATTTTATGCTATTATTTATAATAGTTTAAATCTTTCTAATTTATAATAATTATAAAGATATTTTAATGATAAAAATATGATAATACCGTAAACCTCAAAGCCTCTGGCAATAAATAACAGTAGGGGAGCTATTAAAGATGAAAGAAATAGGAGAATACTTGAGGAATAAAAGAATTGAATTGGGTATCTCTTTGGATGATGCAGAACAATCTCTTAAAATTAGGAAAAAATATTTAACTGCTATAGAAGAAGGTGATGAGAGCGTTCTTCCCGGAAAAACATACTTTGTTGGTTATTTAAGGAACTATGCTAATTATCTTCAGATAGACCAGGACTTTATTGACCAGCTTTTAGATAAACCAGAACAGGTTTCCAAGCCAGCTGAACCTGAACCGCAATTAAAGACAAGAAAGACAGGTAGATATTTTTCTCAAAAAAGAAAGAGAATGCCTGCAAAAAAAGAAAAAAAGTCAATCAATGTTATTCCTTTATTCAAAGCAGCCCTGGTTATACTCTTAATAGGTGGCTTCCTTTTTGTCTTAAACCAATTCATACATACACTCAGGCAACCTTCTAATTCTTTAGTTGAAAAAGAGGATATTCTCCAGGAAAAAGCAATTGAACAGGAGATGCTGGAGATAGCCAGAGAAAATATTGAATCAGAGGAAATCCCTGAAGTTCAAGATGTTGTTATTTTAGCTCCATTACCTGATTATAAGCCGATAGAGCTTATTGCTGAAGAGCCAAGCTGGATAAAAATAATACAGGATGACCAGGTTTTATTTGAAGGAATTATTACATCGGAAGAAAGAATTGCAGTGAAATCAGATAGCCTGGTTTCACTAATAACCACCAGCCCAAATCGTGTTAATGTTTCATATAATGATAATGCCTTAGAACCCCAGCCTTTAGATAATCATCGTCTTATAGGTTATCAAATAATGCCAGAAAATAATTAATTATTGATTTGAAAAAAATGGGAAAGATACTTCTGCCTAATCCGGTTAAATTGATATTTAGTATTATTAGTGCCGATAATGACCTTTTTTATGAAGCAAAGAATTTATTGATTGATTATTTTGGCAAAATAGATATGGAAAGTGATTTTCAGCCATTTGACTACACCAGCTATTATCGAGATGAAATGGGAGATGGGCTGAAACAAAAATTGGTTTCCTTTGAGAAATTAATCCTTCCCGGCCGGTTGAGTAGTATAAAAATTAACAGTAATAAATGGGAATTAATATTTGGTACCAGAAGTGATTGTCTTGATGAGGTAATAGAAAATAAGAGGAAAGTAAATCTTGACCCGGGCTATGTAACACTCAATAAGTTTATCCTGGCAAGTACCAAAGATGGACCTGCTCGCATTTATCTCAAACAAGGGATATATGCTGAAATTACTCTCAGATTTATGAATTCTACTTACCATCCTCTGGAGTGGACTTACCAAAACTATCAAACCGAATTATACATCTCTTTTCTTAATAGAGTTAGAGAACAATACAAAAAAGAGATTAGAGGCTATCATAACAAAAATTATATTAAACAAAAAATGGAGAAATAATATCAGTATTAATGATACAAAAAGAACCTTTATCGCAATTAACCTTAATAATGAAATTAAAGAATATATATCTAAAATACAAAAAGAAATTGGTCAGACAAGAGATTATTGTAAAATGAAGGTTAAATTTGTGGAAAAGGAGAATCTACATATTTCCTTAAAATTCTTAGGTGATTTAAACTGTAAAGAAATTGAAAAAACTTCAGCTATATTACAAAATGTTTCTACAGAATATCAACATTTTAGAGCAGAGCTTTCCAAAAATATAGGTGTTTTTCCCAATATTAGCAGACCGAGAGTTATCTGGATAGGTATTGAAAAAGGGAATGATATAATCACAAATATATACCAATCTATTGAAAAGGAATTAAAATCAGAACCATTCTATGAGAAAGAAAATCAATTTAAGCCACATATTACCCTGGCAAGGATAAAATACATAGAACATCAACACCAATTGAGTGAATGTATAAAAAATATCAAGATTAATCCTTTAACTGAGCCGGTCAAGACAATAGAACTGATGGAGAGCCAGTTGCTCAAAGAGGGACCAATATATACTATTATTAAAAGTTTTCCACTCACGGCTCAAACTTAAACTTTGATTTCAAAGGACAGGTTTCCATACAATTCTAAAATGATAAATTCTGGTTTTAAAAGATAAGTTATAATAAGAATGAAGGCAATATTATACAATGCCGTAGACAATTCGTTAAAGAGGAGTAAGAATAGTTATGAAAGAAGACAAAAGCAATATTTCCGAAAGAGAGAAGGCTTTGAAAATGGCTATGGATAATATAGAGCATCGTTTTGGAAAAGGCTCTATCATGAAATTTGGTGATCGCCCGAAAGTTACGGGCAGTAATATTATTTCTACCGGGTCTCTGGCCCTCGATATAGCATTAGGTATTGGTGGTGTACCAAGGGGAAGAATAGTGGAAATCTATGGCCCGGAATCATCTGGAAAGACTACCCTGGCTTTACATATGATAGCAGAAGCTCAGAAAAATAAGGGGATAGCAGCATTTATCGATGCAGAACATGCACTTGATCCAATTTATGCCAAAAATATTGGCATTAATATTGATGAACTTATTATTGCTCAACCGGATACCGGAGAGCAGGCACTGGAGATTACTGAATCTTTAGTGAGAAGTAATGCTGTGGATATTATCGTTATCGATTCTGTTGCCGCATTGGTACCCAAAGCTGAGATAGAAGGGGATATGGGTGATGCTTCAATGGGTTTACAAGCCCGTTTGATGTCCCAGGCGTTAAGAAAACTAACGGCAATCATTAATAAATCTAGAACTACCACAGTATTTGTTAATCAAATAAGAGAGAAGATAGGTATTATCTTTGGAAATCCAGAGACAACACCTGGTGGAAGAGCGTTGAAGTTCTATTCATCAATTAGATTGGATATCAGAAAGAGGGCTTCAATTAAAAAGAATGAAGCCAATATAGGAATAGAAGTAAAGGTTAAAGTTGTAAAAAATAAGATGGCACCACCATTTAGGGAAGCTGAATTTGATATAATTTTTGGTAAAGGCATTTCCAAAGAGGGAGATATATTAAATTTGGGAAACCAGTATGGGATAATACAAAAATCAGGTACCTGGTTTTCTTATAATGATAAGCAACTGGGGCAGGGGAAGGAAAATACAAAGACATTTTTATCGGAAAACCCAGAATTGGCAAAAGAAATAGAACAGAAAATATTAAAATCTGCCAACATTCCTAATTTAGAAAATAATTCTCCAGATGACAAAAAATTACCAAATAACTGATATTAAGATTAAAAAAAACAATCTCAATATAGTAAAATTATATATAAATAGTGAATTATTCGCTGAAATTGACTATAGTGTTGTCCAAGATTTAAATCTTCATATCGGAGAAACAGTCTCCGAGCAGATGTTGGAAATTATTGAGCAAAATTCTATGCTTTCAAGTGCTAAAATTGAAGCTATCAGATTTCTTTCTTATAGGCCCCGCTCCGAATGGGAAATCGAAAAAAAATTATATAATAAAAAATACCAATTAAATATAATAAAAAATACCATCAATTGGCTGAAAGAAGAAAACCTTATTAATGACCGAGATTTTGCTATCCAGTGGATTAGATACCAGGTTGGCAAAAAACCTGCCGGGAGGATAAAACTGAGAAATGAATTATTTAAAAAGGGGATTGATAAAAAGATAATTGACAGTGCCATTGACTCATTTTTCGAACAGTATGAAGACGAATTAGCATTAGCCAAGCAATTAATCAGGAAAAAACAATTTTCTCTTCATTCGAAGAATATAGAATTAAAACCTGTGAAAATCATCAGTTTATTGAAGAGGCAAGGTTTTTCTAATACAGTAATTCAAAGAATTTATGAGGAATTTTTGGAAACGGAAAATACTGAATTATAGATGAAAGACCACATTTTCGTTCAATTTGACATTTATTTTATTAAAGGTTAAAATGTTACAGTTAATTGTACTTAAAATATTTTTGTGTTTTGTGCCATTATTTTTTTTAGATGAATAGTTGTGCTAAGAAGAAATTATAACGTTTTTGAATATAATTTGTAGTGCTAAATATTTATGTAAACATTTTTTTGTACCTTTTAAATTGAATAGGGGGTGAAAGCCATTAACATATATATTTTGTCCATATTAATTTTTTTAATCGGAATACCATTAGGCTTTTTCTTGGCCAATTATATAGCAAAGACTAAATTGTCTGCATGTGAAGAAAGTGGTAAAAAGATAATTGAAAATTCCAAAAAAGAAGCTGAATCAATCAAAAAAGAGGCACAATTGCAAGCAAAAGAAGAATCGTATCAAATTATCAGGAAGAGCGAGATTGAATGCCAGCAAAAAAGGAATAAGTTAGAAAGTATAAATGAGCAGCTGATAAAAAAAAGTAATAGTTTAGTGCAAAAAATAGAAGTGATTGAGAGTAAGCAGAAGCAGATTGATACACAAGAGAAAGAAGTAGAACAAAAATTACAAGAAATCAATGAACTCCACCAGAAGCAAAGGGACGAATTGCTGAGAATATCAAAGATAAATATCGAAGAGGCTAAACAGGAGTTGCTCAATCTTCTTGAAAAGGAGTTAAACCATGAAGCAGGGAAAATCATAAAAAACATTGAAGAAAAAGCCAAAGAAGAGGGTGAAAAGAAGGCACAGAACATTCTATCTATGGCAATTCAACGTTATTCCTCTGATTATACCGTTGAGTCGACAATATCTGTAGTTCATCTTCCCAATGAAGACATGAAGGGGCGCATAATTGGCAGGGAGGGTAGAAACATCAGGACTTTTGAGAGGATAGCAGGGGTTGACCTTATTGTTGATGATACACCAGAGGCAGTTATTATTTCTGGTTTTGATCCTGTCAGACGTGAAATTGCAAGAATTGCACTGGAAAAATTAATTACAGATGGTAGAATTCAACCGGCCAGGATAGAAGAAGTAATAGAATCTTCCAAAAAAATTGTAGAAAACAATATAAAAGAAGAGGGCGAAAAAGCTGTATTTGAGACAAATGTAAGAAATTTGAACCCAAAATTAATCAACATCCTGGGTAAACTGAAATACAGAACAAGTTATGGACAGAATGTGTTACAACATTCTAAAGAAGTAGCATATTTTGCAGGGATGATGGCAGATGAGCTAGGCTTAAATTCAAGTTTGAGTAGAAGAGCCGGGCTTCTTCATGATATTGGAAAATCTGCTAACATGGAAGTCGAAGGGCCGCATGCGCTAATAGGTGCAGATATTGCCAGGAAGAATGGAGAATCACTCAAAGTAATAAATGCTATAGCTGCACATCATGAAGATGAAAAACCTGAATCAGCCGAGGCAATTTTAATACAAGCCGCAGATGCTATTTCTGCTTCCAGACCTGGGGCAAGAAGGGAGATGCTGGAAACTTATATTAAAAGACTGCAACAGTTGGAAGAAATTGCTAACTCATTTGAAGGAGTTGAAAAATCTTATGCTATTCAGGCTGGTCGTGAAATCAGGATAATAGTTAATCCGTTAGAAATTGACGATTATCTGGCTACAAAACTTTCCAGGGATATATCTAAAAAAGTTGAGAAAAACATTGATTATCCTGGTCAGGTGAAGATTAATGTTATCCGTGAAACACGTTCAGTAGAATATGCAAAGTAAGTTTTCAATTTGATTTCAAGTACTATTAAATGGAATTAAGAAGAAGGGGGTATACTTAAAATATCTCCTTCTTTTTTTATTGCCTAAATTATTTAAATATATTTTGATATAATAGCTATGATAAATATAAAATGATAATGTAAATTAACAACAGGTTCCTTGCTATTTGAACCGATATCGCATTTAATGGAGTTTTAGAAACAATGGTTTTTAAAAAAGGAAAAAAGGAAAGAGTTTTATCTTATTTCATTAAGACATATGGTTGCCAGATGAATGTTAATGATTCTGAATATCTGGCAGGTCAACTCGAAGAGATGGATTATAAAAAGACTCCGGATTTGAATAATGCTGACCTGATTATCCTGAATACTTGTTGTGTTAGAAAAAAAGTAGAGCAAAAAATTTACAGCATGGCAGGCAGGGTCAGTCAAATTAAGGAAGATAATCCGGAAGTTGTTTTTGGAATTTGTGGTTGTCTTGCGCAAAAAGAGATAGAGAATATTGCAAAGAAAATACCTTATATTGATATCATATTTGGACCTTCCCAAATTACATCTTTCCGGGAAATTATGGAACTTTACCGGCAAAATGAAGGAAAAGAAACTATTATCTTCTGTGATAATAGAGAGCCGCTAAAATTAGCTAACAAACCGATAAAACACCATAGCCCAATAACGGCATATATTCAGATTATGAAAGGATGCAATAATTTTTGTTCATATTGTATTGTTCCTTATACCAGGGGTCCTGAAGAGAGCAGGGCGGCAAAAGAGATAATAGATGAAATTGAAGAATTAGCCAGTAAAAAATATAAAGAGATAATGTTATTGGGTCAAAACGTAAATTCATACGGGCAAGGATTAAGCAATAAGGATAATTTTTTAAACTTGCTTTCCCAAATTAATAAGATAGAAGAAATTAAAAGAATCAGATTTACTACTTCACATCCTAAGGATTTTAACCTTGATTTAATTAAAGTAATTAAAGATGGTAGCAAAATTTGTGAACATATCCATCTGCCTCTCCAATCCGGGTCAGACAATATTTTAAATAAAATGAATAGAAAATATAATATGAAACAATATTATAATATAATTAACAATATTAGGAAATGCATGCCAGATGCCAGTATTACCACAGACATAATGGTTGGATTTCCCGGGGAGACAGAAGAAGATTTTCAGGAGACAATTAAAGCCTGCCAAAATATACAATTCGATTCTTGCTATACTTTTATCTATTCTAATCGAGAAAATACTTTGTCACCTTTCTTAGGTGAAGAGATACCTCTTTTAACTAAGAAAAAACGTTTATGGGCTTTAATGGAAGTGCAAAAAGAAATAAGCAGCAGGATAAATCAGAGCCTGATTGGTAAAACAGTTGAAGTGCTGGTAGAAAATAGGTCTAAAAAAGGGATAGAAAACCAATACTGGGGTAAAACAAGAACCAACAAAGTTGCAGTTTTCTCTTATTCTAATAATGATAGTTTGATAGCCAAATTGGTCTATGTAAAAGTGAAAAAGGCAGATGCCTATACCTTGTTTGGAGAATTAATTTATGTCAAACGAGAATAAAATTGCTATATTAACAGGGCCAACAGCCATTGGGAAAACAGAGATATCTATTAAAATCGTTCAGATAATTCCCAATATTGAAATAATTTCCGCCGATTCAATGCAAATATATAAATATATGGATATTGGCACTGATAAACCTAAAAATAATATATTAAAAAGATATAAACATCATTGTATTGATTTAATCGAACCAGGGGAAGGCTTCGATGTAAAACAATACAGCGAACAGGCTGAAAAATGTATTTCTGATATATTGAGTAGAAATAAAAAACCTCTTATCGTAGGCGGAACAGGGCTATACATTAAATCACTCATCAATCCAATATTTAAAGGTCCAGGGCAAAACAAGAAAATTAGAGATGAATTATATGAACTGATTGAGGAAAAGGGTAATGCTTTCCTATATAACAAGCTTAAGAAATATGATTTAGAATACTCTAAAAAGATAAGTATCAATGATACCAGGAGAATAGTAAGAGCTTTGGAAGTATTTTACATTGCAGGCAAACCAATATCACAATTTCATATAGACGATAACAGGCGCAGAAATGGAAATGGAAAAGATTATAATTATTTTATCATATGTATTAATAGAAATAGAGAGAACCTTTATCAAAAAATTGATGAACGTGTTGATAAAATAATCAATCAAGGGTTAATAGAAGAAATAAAAATATTAAAAGATAAATATGGTAATTTGAATGAATTTAATTCTATGCAAGGCCTGGGCTATAAACAAATATTATCATATCTGCAGGGATACATATCGAAAGAAGAAGCAATTGAGATGATTAAAAAGAAGACGCGTAATTTTGCCAAGAGACAACTAAGCTGGTTTAAAAATCAGATAAAGGTAGATTACTGGATAAATTTGGATGAATGTTCAGATTTAAATAATTGTGTGGCAAATATAGTGAATATAATGAGAAGAGAAGGTTATTGAATTGGTATTGGTTTTAAGATATAAGATGGTTTTCATTACATATATAAATGGTAAACAAATAACTTCCGATAATATATCTTATGTAAAGTTAAAAGGGATATAAAAAAA
>JAQVGY010000004.1 GCA_028696495.1 Atribacterota bacterium | reverse complement strand
AGACTAAGTGGTAAAGGAAGTTGAATTACCCAGACAGCCAGGATGTTGGCTTAGAGGCAGCCACCATTTAAAAAGTGCGTAACAGCTTACTGGTTAAGTGATTCTGCACCGAAAAATGTACGGGGCTCAAGTCTGCCACCGAAGCTATGGCTTGGTATCTTGTATACCAGGGGTAGGGGAGCGTTCTCTCAGGGCAGAAGGGTTACCGAAAGGAGGCCTGGACCAGAGAGAAGTGAGAATGCCGGCATGAGTAACGATAAGGCAAGTGAGAATCTTGCCCGCCGAAAACCTAAGGTTTCCTGGGGAAGGTAAATCCGCCCAGGGTTAGTCGGGCCTAAGCTCAGGCCGAAAGGCGTAGGCGATGGACAACCGGTTAATATTCCGGTACTGCCATCTGTTCGCTATTGAGTGATGGGGTGACCCAGGAGGGTAGGTCAGCACGATAAAAGTTCCGTGTCCAAGCCCGTAGAGGGAAGAGACAGGCAAATCCGTCTCTTTGTTAACCTCAAGAGGTGATGGGGAGCTGCTACGGCGGCGAACTGATCGATCCCACACTGGCAAGAAAAACCTCTAACCAGAACAGAGGGCATCCGTACTAAAACCGACACAGGTAGGTAGGTAGAGAATACCAAGGCGCTCGAGAGAACCCTCGTTAAGGAACTCGGCAAAATGACTCCGTAACTTCGGGAGAAGGAGTGCCTCACCAGGGTGAGTCTGATTCACTCAGACAAGCTCGAAGAGGCTGCAATAAAACGGCCCAAGCGACTGTTTACTAAAAACACAGGTCTCTGCTAAATCGCAAGATGATGTATAGGGACTGACGCCTGCCCGGTGCTGGAAGGTCAAGGAAGGGGGTTAGTCGCAAGGCGAAGCTTCTGACCAAAGCCCCAGTAAACGGCGGCCGTAACTATAACGGTCCTAAGGTAGCGAAATTCCTTGTCGGGTAAGTTCCGACCCGCACGAATGGCGTAACGATTTGGGCACTGTCTCAACGAGGGACTCGGTGAAATTGTAATGCAAGTGAAGATGCTTGCTACCCGCGACAGGACGGGAAGACCCCGTGAACCTTTACTATAGCCTGATATTGGATTTTAGCATTCCCTGTGTAGGATAGGTGGTAGGCTATGAAGAAGAGGCGCTAGCCTCTTTGGAGCCACCCTTGAAATACCACCCTCGGTCTGTTGAGGTTCTAACCCCATGCCGTGAATCCGGCTGGGGAACAGTATTTGGTGGGTAGTTTGACTGGGGCGGTCACCTCCTAAATTGTAACGGAGGTGTCCAAAGGTCTTCTCAGTGTGGTTGGAAATCACACCATAGAGTGCAAGGGCATAAGAAGGCTTAACTGTGAGAGAGACATCTCGAACAGATGCGAAAGCAGGGCCTAGTGATCCGGCGGTAGCTGGTGGATGTGCCGTCGCTCATCGGATAAAAGGTACTCCGGGGATAACAGGCTGATCTCCCCCAAGAGTCCACATCGACGGGGAGGTTTGGCACCTCGATGTCGGCTCGTCGCATCCTGGGGCTGAAGCAGGTCCCAAGGGTTTGGCTGTTCGCCAATTAAAGCGGCACGCGAGCTGGGTTTAGAACGTCGTGAGACAGTTCGGTCCCTATCCGTCGCGGGCGTGGGATACTTGAGAGGGTCTGCCTCTAGTACGAGAGGACCGAGGTGGACGAACCGCTAGTGTACCAGTTGTACTGCTCAGTGCATTGCTGGGTAGCTATGTTCGGTTAGGATAAACGCTGAAAGCATCTAAGCGTGAAGCCTGCCTCAAGATGAGGTATCCAACTGGAATAAATCCAGGAGAGATCCCGGGAAGAAGACCCGGTTGATAGGTCAGATGTGTAAGGCCAGTAATGGTCTTAGCTAACTGATACTAATAGATCGAAGGCTTGACCGTATCACTCTATAAAAAAATACTTTACTACCTTTTATTTTAAGTTTTCCCGGTGGTCATGGCGGAGGGGAACCACCTGTTCCCATCCCGAACACAGAAGTTAAGCCCTCCAGCGCCGATGGTACTGCAGTATATCTGTGGGAGAGTAGGACACTGCCGGGAATTTTTTATTGGAGGGAGAATGGAAAAGAATAAAAAATTAAATAAAGAGTTATTACAGGAAAGAGTTGAAAAGATAATTATCTGGATAAAAAATAGTGTAGAAAAAGCCGGAAGAAAAGGTGTTATTTTCGGTTTAAGCGGGGGGTTGGATTCGGCTGTTCTTGCTGTTTTATGCCAGAGAGCCTTCTCTGATAATACTATGGCTTTAATACTCCCCTGTGAAAGTGCTGAAAATGATATTCTTGATGCAATGAAGATTATCAATAAATACCATGTAAACTACAAAAATATTGATCTTACCCCAATTTATCATCAAATTTTATCAATTACTCAAATCGACCATAAAAATATAATGGCCAGAGCTAATATTAAACCAAGATTAAGAATGATAGTACTCTATTATTTCGCCAGTATCTTTGATTATTTAGTTGTAGGCGCCAGTAATAAGAGTGAAATATCTATCGGGTATTTTACTAAATATGGTGATGGGGGTGTTGATATCCTACCATTAGGAAATATCTTAAAGACCGAAATATTTGAAATTGCTCGTTTTTTGGAAATACCTGAAAATATAATCTCCAAACCACCTTCAGCAGGATTATGGGAAAACCAGACCGATGAACAAGAAATGGGTTTTAGCTATGAACAGTTAGATAGTTTTCTGAAATACGGAACACTAAAGAATAAAGAGATAGAAAAAACTATTTTGGCAATGAATCGAACAAGTGCCCATAAACGTAAAAGACCACCTGTGCTAAATATTTAAACTGCAAAATAGATACTCAAGATAAATGTAGTTTCAATGAAAGAATAGCAAATCTGGCTACCTTAGCAAGCTTGTATGATTTTTCAGTAATTGAAACAGTCTTTTTTATATGCTAAAATAAGAAAAACATTAAAGGGGAAGATCTTATGTCAGGACATTCGAAGTGGAGTACCATTAAGAGAAAAAAAGGTAAAGCTGATGCTGAGAGAGGTAGATTATTTGGTAAGATTATCAGATCTATTTCTGTTGCAGCACGCCATGGTTCTGATCCGGAAACGAATGCTGACCTGCGTAATGCCATACAACTGGCCAGAGAAAACAATATGCCCAATGAAAATATTGAAAGAGCCATTAAAAAAGGGACCGGTGAGTTAGATGGAGTATCCTATGAAGAAGTTATTTATGAAGGTTATGGTCCTGGAGGTGTGGCTGTTCTGGCAGAGGTGGTTACCGATAATCGTAACAGAACTGTTTCCGAAATAAGGAGAATATTTTCCAAAAATGGAGGAAACCTTGGTTCTACCGGATGTGTAGCCTGGATTTTTACTAAGATGGCTTACTTTTCATTTGATAGGGATAAGGTGAATCAGGACAAGATTCTTGATTTAGCTTTAGAGGTAGAGGTTGATGATATTGAAATAGATGAAAAAAATATTGAAGTAACCTTGGCCACTTCAGAGTTTGAAAAGTTTAAGAAATTATTGGAAGAAAACCAGGTAGAATACTCCTTAGCAGAAATTACCATGGTCCCCCAGTCCACTGTAGAATTAGATGGGAAAAAAGCCGAACAGATGTTAAACCTAATGGAACAATTGGAGGAACATGATGATGTACAGAATGTATATGCCAATTTCAATATTGATGATAAAATAATGGAAGAACTTACAGCTGGATAGAGGAACGGTTTTGATTATTTTAGGTATTGATCCAGGTCTCAATAATACTGGTTACGGTTTGGTGAAAATAGAAAAAGATAGAATAAGTGCTGTCAACTATGGCTGTATTGCAAACAATATAAGTGAAACCTTCACTGATAAGATTAAAAGAATACATTTAAAGATAAATCATCTTATTAAAAGCTACTCTCCTCAGGAAATAGTTCTTGAGGAGATATTTTTTAGTAAAAATATCAGAAGTGCCTTAAATGTGGGAAAGGTTGTAGGAGTAGTAGCGTTAACCGCAACCCTTTTAGAAATTGATTTTTTTGTTTACACACCATTACAGATAAAATTATCCGTTGTTGGTTATGGTAGAGCCAGTAAGCTTCAGGTACAGGAGATGGTCAAGATATTGTTAAGCCTGCCAGAGAAACCAGATACTGATCATGCTGCAGATGCTCTGGCAGTAGCCATTTGCCATATTCATAACAAGCATTCATATTAGAAATTCAAAAAAATGCTTATTTCTGACTAAATTGGTTAATAGAAAGAGGGTATTATAAAATTTTATAATCTCTTATTTCTATCATTTATTGGAAGGATAGAAGCTATGATATCTTCTTTAACGGGAAAGTTAGAATTGATAGAGCCTGGCTTTATTGTAATTAATGTAAACGGTATAGGCTATTCGGTCAATGTTCCATCAAGTGATAAATTTGATATTAATAAATATCCCCAAACTATCTACACCTATTTCTATGTAAGAGAAGACCGCATGTTGTTATATGGTTTCCCAGGTAAAGAAGAGCGAGATTTTTTTAGGATGTTAATCGATACCCCTGGAATAGGGCCTAAGATAGCCCTCAACATAATTTCAGATCTGGGACCAGAGCGCTTTCAGATTGCAGTGCTCTCGGAAAATTATACTCTTTTGAACAATATACCCGGTATCGGGCTTAAATTAGCTAAAAAGATTGTTCTGGAACTCAAGGAAAAATTTAAAAAGTTAAAAATTGACCAGGAAACAATTGCTCAAGAAGAGAAGAAGGACTTTATATATGAAGGAGTTGAAGCCTTGAAAGGTTTGGGTTATTCTGAGAGAGAAGCAAGGCAGAAAATTATAAGAACTTTAGAAAATATCCCGGACCAAAATTCAATTAAAATAGAGGATTTAATAAAGGAAGCTTTAAAAAAATAGAACAGTTATTATCAACTGATAGAAAATAGAGTTATTTAATTATGGATAAAAAAGAAGACTTAATTGAAAAAGACTTAAAAACAGAGAGTTTAGATTCTGAAACAGATTTAAGGCCACAGAAGATGGTATATTTTATTGGTCAGCAAAATGTTAAGAACAATCTTTCTATCTATATTAAAGCTGCCCTAAAACGGAATGAGCCTATGGACCATATTTTGTTATACGGACCACCCGGGTTGGGAAAAACAACACTGGCTAACATTATTGCCAGGGAGATGGGTGTAAATATTAAAATGACCTCCGGTCCGGTTATTGAAAGAGCAGGTGATTTAGCTGCTATTTTAACTAATCTTAAAGAAAAAGATATTCTATTTATTGATGAAATACACCGTCTCAATAGAGCCGTGGAAGAGATACTATACCCGGCGCTGGAAGATTTTGCTTTAGATATTCTTATTGGCAAGGGTCCCAGTGCTCGTTCAATACGTATCGGTTTATCAATGTTTACTCTGATAGGGGCTACCACCAGAACTGGCTTAATTACTTCACCTTTACGAAGTCGTTTTGGGGTTATCTCTCGAATAGGATATTATAATGAAGATGACCTTCGTCAAATTATTACACGTTCTGCTGCAATTCTGGGTGTAGAGATAGAAGAGGCTGCATCAAATGAAATTGCCAAACGTTCCCGTGGAACGCCCAGAATCGCCAATCGGCTCTTGAAAAGAGTGCGAGATTATGCTCAGATTGAAGGGAAGGGAATTATAAACAATGAGATAGCTTTTTTTGCTCTCAAAAATATGGGAATTGATGACCAGGGCTTATGTGAAATCGATAAACGTTTACTTTTAACCATTATGAACAAGTTTAAAGGTGGTCCTGTTGGACTGGGGACCCTGGCAGCTTCTCTAAATGAAGATAAAGAAACTATATGTGATGTACATGAACCTTATCTTTTACAGAAAGGGTTTTTAACCAGAACTCCTCAAGGAAGAAAAGCGACTGAAATTGCTTATCGTTATTTTGAGCAAAGTAAGTACAAGTTAATCGGGGATGATAATTCAACATTATTTTAAAGGAGATTTTCAAAGAGATGAGCAACCCCAGTGCTTTTGGCAAAATGCTTATTGTCATTGGTATAATGATACTGGCTGCCGGCATAGTCTTTATATTGCTGGATAAATTACCTTCTTTGTCTTTTCGCCTGCCCGGTGATATCTTAATCCGAAGGAAAAATTTTGTTTTTTATTTCCCCATAGGTTTATGTATTCTGGTTAGTATTTTGCTAACACTTCTCTTTCGAATCTTTAAATAGACATTTTTTACCAAAATTAGACTAAGCAAATGGAGTATATTAGATGAAACAATTACTGAACTACATTGGTGATAATAAAATTTCCCAGTTTTACCGGCGATTGAAACCTATTTTTATTATTTTCTTTATTTTTTTGATGATTAGCACGGAAGTAATGGCTGATATTCCTATTATAAGAGTAGGAATATTTATAGATTACAAGGATATTAGCATAAGAGGTGATAAGGGGTTAAAGATTTTTGATCTTTCTAATGGAGAGAATCTGTTGCTCCAAAGAGACGATAAGATATTTAAAATAGCTGCTGAACCACAAGGGATAAGAATTAATAATGAATTTTTTAGGATGAGCAAAGGTATTAAAGTTATTCCCATTGGTGATGGCTTCCTTCAAGTGCAGGATAAAAAATATAGAGGTGATATTGAAATAAATATAAATAAATCTCTTCTTAAAGTCATAAACATTGTAGAGATTGAAAAATACCTCTATGGGGTCTTGAAGAAAGAGATATCACCGGAATGGCCTGCTGAAGTACTGAAAGCCCAGGCTATAGCTGCCAGAACCTTCGCCCTTTCCAATATGAACAAATTTATAAGTCAGGGGTTTAATGTTTGTGCTACAACCAGCAGTCAAGAATATGGTGGGGTTCTTTGTGAGCACCCCGCTACCAATAGAGCCATAAATGATACCAGGGGTATAATTGCCACATATGAAGGACAGCCAATTAATGCTGTCTACCACTCAGATAGCGGAGGGTGTACGGAAAATTGTGAAGATGTATGGGGTGGCTATGTTCCTTATTTAAGAAGTGTTACTTCAGAGTATGAAGCGATTGTCTCTCCCCCTAATCATCAGTGGAGTTATTCCTTAACAGGAGAAGAGTTTTTAACAAAATTGTCCAGGAACGACTATATACTAAATAGTATTGAAGAGGTTGTCATTGGCGAAAAAACAGAATCAGGTAGAGTAAAATCAGTCGATATCCTGGGAGATAATGGTAAAAAGATTACTTTAAAAACTAACGATTTTAGACTGCTGATAGGGCCTGGTTTAATTAGAAGCACACTATTTATTATGGAAAGCGAAGGAGGTAACAGCAAAGGAGATATAGAAGAGGATGACTGTAATATTGAATATGAAGAGCCAGTGCAAGAAGAGGCACCACAAAAAAGAGTGAGTGATATTTTGAAGGAGGATAGGGATTTTTCCATTTCAGAGTTAATCGATTTATTAAATCGACCAAAAGATTTATCAGAACCAAAGGTGGTAAAAAAACCAAAAGTTATCAAAAAGAGCGAAAGTCCAGAAATTTTAATATTGACTTTTAAGGGGAAAGGCAGTGGTCATGGCGTAGGTCTCTCGCAGTGGGGAGCTTATGGAATGGCTACCCGAGGATTTAAGTATGATGAAATTTTAAAATATTATTATCAGGGAATCAAATTAAGCAAGATATATTAAACAGATTTTCTTGAGGTTTATAATGGATATCACTATATTTGACTTTGAATTACCACCTAAATATATTGCTCAAGAACCGCTGGAAAAGAGGGAAGATTGTAGACTAATGGTTCTTGATAAAAAAGATGGGGTAATAAAACATAAAAAATTTTTTCAGATAATCGAACTCTTGAGCCCGGGCGATCTTCTTGTACTAAATGATAGCAAAGTAGTACCCGCCCGCCTATTTGGCTCTAAGAAAGAGAGTGGCGGAAAAATCGAAGTTTTATTAATTAATCCCATATCGGATAATTGCTGGCAGGCACTTTTGAAGCCTGGTAGAAAAGCTCCTCCAGGTACGGAAATTGTTTTTTCAGAACAATTATCCGCCATAGTGCTCAATAAAGATGAGGAACAGGGAATCTTCCTTCTTGAAATGGAGGCAGAGGGGGATATTCAAGAAATACTGCATAGGATTGGTAATATTCCAACTCCTCCCTATATTAAAAAAAATCTTAAAAATCCCGATAGTTATCAGACCGTATATGCTCGAAATGAGGGCTCTATAGCTGCACCGACTGCAGGTATACATTTTACAGAAGAGCTGCTGTCTAAAATTAAAAAAAAAGGTATTGATATAATCTACTTAACCTTACATATTGGAAGAGGGACTTTTGAATTAGTAAAAGCTTATCAGGTGGAAGAACATAAGATGAAAGAGGAGCTCTATACTATAACACTTGAAAATTCTAAAACTATTAACAAAGCCTTTTTGGAGAAGAGAAAGATTATAGGAGTGGGAACATCTGTTACACGCGCTCTGGAATCTGCTTTTATCAATAACAGAGTTTCTGAAGGTACTCGCTGGACCAATTTATTTATTTATCCAGGCTATCATTATAAAGTTATTAACGCTTTAATTACTAATTTTCATTTACCCCGCTCGACACCTTTAATGCTGGCCGCTGCCTTTGCCGGGAAAGATTTTCTTTTTAAAGCGTATTATGAAGCTATCAGGGAAGGTTATCGTTTTTATAGTTTTGGGGACGCTATGTTCATACAATAATTTCAATTTATGAGCAAATAGGGCTTGCTTTGGATTTCTAACCAGACTTTGGTACGGGTACTGATAAAAAGTAAAATATTTTTATTCTATTAGAAGAAGAAAAGAGATAAAATGTCTTTTCAGTTTAAAGTTCTTAAAGAGATAAATGAGGCTAATAATAAGGCAAGGCTGGGTATTATTAAGACAACACATGGTATAGTTGAAACACCGGTATTTATGCCTGTAGGGACCCAGGCTACTATCAAGGGTATTTTACCCAAAGAGATTGATGAATTAGGTTTTTCCATAATACTGAGTAATGCCTATCATCTCTTTTTAAGGCCCGGGCATCAGCTTATTCGGGAATGTGGTGGATTACACAAATTTATGGGTTGGGATAAAGCAATTTTGACTGATAGCGGAGGATTTCAGGTATTTAGTTTAGGGAGAATAAACAAAATTAATGATGATGGAGTTACCTTTCAATCTTATATCGACGGCTCGACACATTTTATTAATCCAGAAAAGGTAATGGAAATTCAAATGGCTCTGGGTTCAGATATTGCCATGGTTTTTGATCAATGTACACCATACCCCTCCAACAAATATGAGACACAGTTAGCAGCCGAAAGGACCTATAGTTGGGCAAAGGAATGCCAGAAATATCATAACAGAAAAGACCAGACATTGTTTGCTATTACCCAGGGTGGTCTTTTTCATGATATCCGTAAAGAAAATTGCTTAAAATTAATTGAGCTGGATTTTCCGGGATACGCCCTGGGAGGATTGAGCGTAGGAGAACCAAAACCTTTAATGTACGAGATTTTGGACCATATTGTGCCTTTGCTGCCTGCTGGTAAACCGAGATACTTAATGGGTGTAGGAGCTCCTGAATCAATTATTGAAGGAGTTACAAGAGGTATAGATATGTTTGATTGTGTACTGCCCACCAGAAATGGAAGGAATGGATGCCTCTTTACTGGTAATGGAAAAATATCCATTACCAATGCCAGGTATAAAGAAGAACTGGGGCCAGTTGACCAGAATTGTCACTGTTATACCTGCCAGAATTTTAGCTGTGCTTATTTAAGACACCTTTATTTAGCCAAAGAAATGCTGGGTCCAATTTTAGGAACAATTCATAATTTACATTTTATGAAGCAACTGATGGAAAATATAAGAGAGGCAATTTTAGAAGACAAATTGGAATCTTTTAAGAGAGATTTCTATAATAATTATTTAGTTCAAGAGGAAACAACTTAAAATATTTGAAAAAAATAGATTAATTAGGTATAATTTTAAGGAATTACAAAGGAAAGGTGTGGAATAAATATATGGCTCAAAGCATTCAACAATTTTTACCTTTAATAATTATCTTTGCTATTTTTTATTTTATTCTCATTCGCCCTCAGCAACAAAGGCAGAAGAAACATAAAGACATGTTAGATAGCTTAAAAGTGGGGGATAAGGTAATTACTATTGGCGGAATTTATGGTATTATCAGAGAGATTAAAGGAGATGTATTTACCTTAGAAATATCCAAAGATGTAAAGATTAATACCACCAGAAGTGCTATCGGCTCAAAAAGAGAAAACTAAAAACCCGGAGAAAACTGAAGGGGAAAAGTCAAGGGCAGGTTCTAAACCTGCCCTTCTTGTTATTTTATTTTGTTGTTAGAGAATATTTGACTAAATGAATTGACAGAGGAATTTGTTTAATAATATAATCATATGGTTTTAATTTATTTGGCTTCTTCCCTATAATTGTAAAGACTGAAATTCCTGGTAGCATCATCCCTGAGAAGTATTTCACCATAGATAAATACACAGGTAATAAATCCTATTACAAATAAATCGGCGATATATTATTTATAATCTTAAATTATAATAATATTTTGAATCCAATTTTAATTTAATCTGTTCCATTTCCATTGTTAAACTGGTTATAGATAGATGATTAAATAGAACAGAATGAAGTCAGAGTAAAACACTGGTAAAAGAAATCAATAATTTAAGGGGTGGAGCGCCCCTTATAAGCAGAGGAGTAAAACAAATATGAAGCAGTTACAAATGTTTAGGATGGTTTTTGTTATACTGGTGATTGGACTTGCCCTGTATTTCGTCTTCCCCCTGGATAAGAATATAAATCTGGGCCTTGACTTACAAGGCGGGTCGCATATTGTTTTAGAATGTGTCGATTCACCAAATGCACCGGTTGATAGCGATGCGGTAAACCGGGTAATAGAAATAATCACCAACAGAATCAATCCGGAAGGTGTAAAAGAACCGGTAATACAACGTCAGGGAGAGAGGAGAATTCTGGTCCAATTGCCTGGAATGGATGACCCCCAGGAGGCTGAGGGCCTTATTGGAAAGACTGCCTTATTGGAATTTAAAGACCAGAATGGTGAAACATTATTGACCGGGGCTTATTTAAAGACAGCTAAAACATCTTTTGACCGCTTTGGCAGGCCTAATGTTATTCTTGAATTTGATGAGGAAGGAGCAAAGCTATTTGAACAGGCTACAACTAAAAATGTAGGGAAGATTTTAGCCATTACACTGGATGGACAAGAAATCTCAACACCGGTAGTACAAGAACCTATTCCCAGCGGCGAAGCTTCTATTGTAGGCCAGTTTTCGGTAGAAGATGCACAAAGGCTGGCTTTGCTGTTGAGAAGTGGTGCTCTCCCGGTAGAAGTTAAAATTTTAGAAAACCGGTCTATTGGGCCTACACTGGGCAGAGATTCCATTAACCGTAGTTTAAAGGCAGGCATTGTAGGACTATTTTTGATACTCATCTTTATGGTTGTTATATATAAATGGTTTGGCCTGGTTGCAGATCTGGCATTATTGATATGTATGCTTTTGATGATGGGGGGCCTGGCAATACTCAATGCCACCCTTACTTTACCGGGAATAGCCGGGATTGTTCTTACCATAGGAATGGCTGTTGATGCTAATATATTAATCTTTGAAAGAATTAAAGAAGAGCTACAAATGGACAAAACCTTCAGGGCATCTATTGAAGCAGGATTTTCTAAAGCATTTGTAGCAATTTTTGATGCCAATGTTACTACCTTGATTGCAGCAATCGCCCTTCTCTATTTTGGCAGTGGTCCTATTAGAGGGTTTGCTGTTACTTTAAGCATTGGTATTGTGGTGAGTATGTTTACAGCCCTGGTGGTAACTAAATTGGTTTTAGAATTATTGGGACAGCGTTTGACCGAGAAAGCATTAGTTTGACATTGTTTATGGTATTGGAGGATTATTGATGAATATTCTTAGTAAGGCAGATATTAAATTTGTTTCAAGAAGAAAATTGTTTTATACGATTACCGGTATAGTAATTCTGATTAGTTTGATTTCACTATTATTTCAAGGATTTAATTTTAGTATTGATTTTGCTGGTGGAACCCTTATTCAATTGGCTTTTAAGGAGAGCAATGTTACTGTTGCCGAAATCAGGAATGTGTTAGGGGAAATGAATTTAGCCAGCAGCACCATACAGTCATTATCCAACAATGAATTTGTAATAAAGACTGTCCAGGTCGAACTTCCAGAGAGGCAGAAGATATTAGAAACAATCGAAGAACGAATTGGAGTATTTGAGGTATTGAGAGTAGAGACGGTTGGTCCGGTTATCGGCCAATCCTTAAAACAACTTGCCAGCCTGGCTGTTATCTTCGCTTTTGTTGGTATGATAGCATATATAACGATAAGATTTCAATTCAAATATGCTATTGCTTCCATTATAGCACTGGCTGTTGCCGTGTTAATTGTCCTGGGGACCCTTTCCATATTACAAAAAGAGATAAGCATTCCCATTATAGCTGCTATACTGACCATAGTGGGATATTCTATAAATAACACTATTGTCATATTTGACCGATTGAGAGAGAATTTGAAAACAAAAATACGTTCACCTTTGGGAGAGGTAATCGATTTAAGTATAAATCAATCATTAAGCAGGACTATTTATACCTCACTTACTACTTTATTACCAGTTCTGGCTTTATATTTTTTTGGCGGTACCTTATCTGATTTCGCCTTTGTACTTTTAGTTGGTATCACTGTGGGAACTTATTCTTCAATCTGTATCGCAGGTCCTATACTTTTAGAGTTTGATAAAAAAGGTACAATATCAGCTAAAAAAATTCCTGCAAGCACTCAGAAAGCTGTAGAACAAGAAATCAAAGTTGTTAAAAAAGTAAAAAAGAGTAAAAAGAAAAAATAAGATTTTCCATTATAAATATATTAACTAGCCAGTTCTTTTATCAGGAGGATTAAACCTAATGGATCTAAGAAATATTATAAGAAATGTACCTGATTTTCCAGTAAAAGGAATTCAATTTAAGGATATCACCACATTGCTCAGAGATAAGGATGCTTATCGCTATGCCATTGACCGGATTACCAGACATTGTGAAAATTTAAACATAGACTTTATTGCTGGTATTGAAGCACGAGGATTTATCATTGGTGCACCGGTTGCCTATAATTTAAAGGTAGGTTTTGTACCTATTCGCAAAGAGGGCAGGCTTCCTTATCAGGTTGAGAAGATTTCTTACCAATTGGAGTATGGGGAGAGTATATTAGAAATCCATAGTGACGCATTTCCAAAAGGCAGCCGTATCATGGTTATAGATGACCTGTTAGCTACCGGTGGTACCACCCTGGCTGTTTTTAAACTTATTGAAAAATTAGAGGGTATAGTGGTAGGTGCTGATTTTATTATTGAATTAGAAATGCTAAAAGGACGAGAGAAATTAAAGGGATATGAAATATTTTCCCTGATAAAGTATAATATATAAAAATATTAAAAATTGTAGACTTTCCACTCTTATCATCATAAAAACATTTCAAGAAATATCATAGAAAAATAAATTGTATCTGGCTAACATAATTACCTGAATGTCAAATAGTCAAATACTTTAAAACAACAATCATCTGTTAAATAGAACATAACTAATGGATGGCAAGCAGAGGTTTAGAACAGATTTTGTAACTCCAATTTTCATTAAAATAGACCAGCTTAATCAAAAATAGTATGCTTATTTCAAATAACGAGTGATTCTATTACATATCTACAATTTTATATCCATGCTGTTAGTAGTTTATCGAGTAAAGAGGAATCCAAAATAAATAAATCAATTACCATTGAAATGCTGATAAATAAAATAAAATCTTACAATCCAGAGGCTGATATTGATTTTTTAATGAAAGCATATTCTTTTTCTCATAAGGCTCATCAGAATCAAAAAAGGTATTCAGGGCAGCCATATTTATCCCACCCTTTAGAGGTGGCCGATATACTGGCAGATTTAAATATGGATACCATTACTATTGTGGCTGCTTTACTGCATGATGTAGTGGAGGACACTCAAGTGAAACTGGAAGAAATAAATGATGCCTTTGGAGAAGAAGTGGCAATGTTAGTAAATGGAGTAACCAAGCTGAGTAAGATTTCTTTTCGTACCCAGGAGGAGAGGCAAGTAGAAAGTTTTCGTAAAATGTTTCTGGCAATTGCTGAAGATATCCGGGTTATTTTGATAAAGTTAGCAGATAGACTGAATAATATGAGCACATTGAAGTTCATGCCCGCTGCCAAACGCTTGAAAAAAGCCCGTGAAACACTGGATATTTATGTTCCTATTGCCAACAGGTTAGGGTTATACCGGGTAAAGTGGGAATTAGAAGATTATTCACTGCTTAATTTAGACCCCAAGAAATATAGTGAGTTAGCTAAAACTGTTGCCAGAAGCAGGGCAGAAAGAGAAAAATATATTGAGTACATTGAGAATAAAATAGAAGAAGAATTACAAAAATTTGGTATTAAAGCCAGAATACAGGGTAGACCCAAAAATATTTATAGTATTTATAAGAAGATGAAGGAGCAGGACAAAGATTTTTTTCAAATTTATGATTTGATGGCTATCAGGATTATATGTAATACCATAACCGATTGTTATGCTTCTTTAGGATTTCTTCACTCTATCTGGAAACCGGTACCCGGTAGATTTAAAGATTATATTGCTATGCCCAAATCAAATATGTATCAATCCCTTCATACTACTGTTATTACTTCCGAAGGTGAGCTTTTAGAAGTACAGATTAGAACTGAGGAAATGCATCGAACAGCAGAATATGGAATTGCCGCACACTGGAAATATAAGGGGAAAGAAGAACTTTTAAAAGATAGTAAATTTGAAGAGAGGCTTACCTGGTTAAGGCAAATTCTGGACTGGCAAAAAGAATTAAAAGACCCGCGAGAATTTATGGAAAATTTAAAAATTGATTTATTGCAATATGAGGTCTATACCTTTACCCCTAAAGGTGATGTAAAAATTCTGCCACTTGGCTCTACTCCGATAGATTTTGCCTATGCTATTCATACTGAAATTGGACACCATTGTGTCGGCGCAAAGATAAATAATAAGATAGTACCACTAAATCATGAATTAAAAAGTGGGGATATAGTTGGTATAATCACATCAAAAACTTCTACCGGTCCCAGCAGGGATTGGCTAAAATTTGTTCAAACCTCTGCCGCCAAGGCCAGAATTAAGTCCTGGTTTAAGAAAGAATTCCGGACAGAAAATATAGAAAAAGGCAAAGCTCTGGTTTTAAAAGAACTCGAAAAGTTTAAAGTTCCCTGGAGCCCGGAGTTTGAAAAGAAAATTGCTGATATCTGCCAGCAAATGGGTTATACCGATCCCGATTCTCTCTATGAAGCCATTGGTTATAGAAAATTTAATCCTCTTCATCTGATTAACAAGCTTATACCTCAGGAGAAAAAACAGGAAGCCCAGGTTAAGGAAGAGATAATTAGAGAAAAAAAGGTTGAGAAGGGGGTAAGAATTGAAGGGGTAGATAATATTTTAATACGTTTTGCTAAATGCTGCTATCCCGTTCCCGGTGATGATATCATCGGTTATATTACCAGGGGGAGAGGTGTTACTATTCATAGGGCAGAATGCCCTAATTTAAAAAATTTTTCTCAGGAAGAAGAAAGATTTATCAAAGCCGATTGGTATGATACAGAAGATAATTCTTTTCCTGTAAATATTAAGATAATATCTGTAGATAGAAAGAGCTTGATATCCGATATATCAATGGTGCTTTTCAACCATAAAGCTGGAATTAAATATATCAAAGGTGTTGCCAATAAAAACAACGTTGCTATAATTAATCTAACTATTGCCGTCAACACACTTGACCATCTAAAGGAGATTATGGCTCGCCTGAGGAGTCTTAAGGCGGTGAAAGAAGTAATAAGAATGGAAGGAGATTGAAAGGAGTAGACTATGAGAGCAGTAATCCAGAGGGTAAGCAAGGCTTCGGTAACAGTTGAAGGCAGGACAATTGCCCAGATTGGAAATGGAATACTGGTTTTGTTGGGAGTAAAACAGGATGACAGCAAAAAGGAAGCCGAATTACTGGCAAAAAAAACGGCAAACTTACGTATCTTCAATGATGAGCAGGGCAAGATGAATATATCTTTATTAGATATAGAGGGTGAGGCTTTGGTAGTATCTCAATTTACCCTTTACGGAAACTGCAAAAAAGGGAGAAGGCCGAGTTTTATTGATGCTGCTTTGCCGGAGAAAGCTGATTTGCTTTACCAGGAATATGTTCAATACTTGAAAGACGAACATATTACTGTTCAAACAGGACAATTTCAGGCAATGATGCAGGTTGAACTGGTCAATGAAGGTCCGGTTACCATTATCCTGGATAGTGCAGAACTGTGAGATAAATAAATAGCGGAAAGGAATAGATTATGAACAGAGACAGGGAAGACTTTTTATTAAAAAGATTGGTCCTGGGACCATTAGCTACCAACTGCTATCTTCTTAGCTGTACCAAGACTAAAGAAGCAGTCATTATCGACCCTGCTGAAGCAAGCACTGCTCTTTTAGACATAATAGATGACAATGTTCTTCACCTTAAATATATTATTAATACACACGGACATGGAGACCATATCGGTGGAAACAAGTTTCTTAAAGAAAAGTATTCGGCAAAATTGATGATACATAAATTAGATGAAGATATGCTGATTGATGATAAAAAGAATTTTTCTTTTTATACCGGGATACCAGTTCAATCGCCTCTACCTGATGAATACCTGGAAGATGGAATGGGCTTGAGGGTAGGACTTCTCGACCTTTCTATAATACATACTCCGGGCCATTCTCCCGGAGGTGTTTCTATAAAAGTTGATGGTATGATTTTTACAGGTGACACCTTATTCAAAGGTGGCATTGGACGTACAGACCTCCCGGGAGGTTCTTTGCCTGTTCTTATGAATTCTATAAAAGAGAAACTATTTATTTTTGATAGTTCCTATGAAATTTTACCCGGCCATGGTCCTGCTACAACTTTGAAGCAAGAATTAGAGGATAATCCGTGGTTAAAGTAGGAATAGTGAAAGTTTAAAAAGGTTATAGGGAGGGGAATTATGCTGTCCTATGATATTAAAGACATTAATTTTGCCCGGACTGGTTTGAGCCGGATAAAATGGGCACAAAGTCAAATGTCAGTGCTGGAGACTATAAAAAAACGTTTTGAGACCGAGATGCCCTTAAAAAAGATTAAAATTGCTGCCTGTTTACATGTAACCACTGAGACTGCTAATTTAATGGTTACCCTGAAGGCAGGTGGTGCTGAACCTGTCTTATGTGCCTCCAATCCTTTAAGCACACAGGATGATGTGGCTGCATCGCTGGTACAGGATTACCAAATACCGGTTTTCGCCATAAAAGGAATTGACCAGAAAGGATATTACGACCATATTGGTAGAGTATTGGATTACGAACCACATATCACCATGGATGATGGGGCAGATCTTGTTACCATGGTGCATAGCAGTAGAAAAGAGCTGATTGGCAAAATTATTGGAGGTACAGAAGAGACAACCACCGGTGTTATACGGTTAAGAAGTATGGAAAAAGAAGGTGTTTTACAGTATCCCATTATTGCCGTAAATGATGCCTTAACCAAACACCTTTTTGACAATAGATATGGAACCGGACAGAGTACAATTGACGGCCTATTAAGGGCAACTAATGTTCTGTTAGCAGGTAAAATTATGGTAATATGTGGTTATGGCTGGTGTGCCAGAGGGGTAGCCAGCAGAGCCAGAGGAATGGGAGCCCGGGTTATTATTACTGAAGTAGACCCTTTGAAAGCCCTCGAGGCGGTTATGGATGGATTTCAGGTAAGTAAAATACGAGAGGCAGCCAGGCTTGGAGACATATTTATCACCTTAACCGGAAATAAAAACGTCATCAGTGAAGGTGATTTTTTAGCAATGAAGGACGGGGCTATTCTGGCTAATGCAGGGCATTTTAATGTGGAAATAGATATTCCCGCTTTAAGAGAGTTAGCAGTAAGAACAGAGGTTGTGAGAGAAGGTATAGTTTCTTATATTCTAAAAGATAAAAAACAATTATTCTTATTATTTGAAGGAAGATTATTAAACCTTGCTGCAGCAGAAGGCCATCCAGCCAGTGTTATGGATATGAGTTTTGCAGATCAAGCCCTATCTGTTGAATACTTGAATAAGCAGGCAAATTCCTTATCCAAAAAGGTTTATTCTGTTCCTCAGAAAATCGATAAAGAGGTTGCCTTTTTAAAGCTGAAGAGTATGGGGATTGAGATTGATGAACTTACCGTTCAGCAAAAAAAGTATTTAAATAGCTGGCAGGAAGGTACTTAATAGTATCGCAATTATTAATCAAAAAGTTTAAAATAAGAATCAATAGATTAATAGAAGTATGACTGATAATAATTTCTGGGAATATCTAAAAGAAGGATTCCTTAGTCTTATTTATCCACTTAGTTGTGAGAATTGTGGTCAGCCAATTAGAGAGTCAAAAGGTTATAGTATTTGTGATGATTGCCTTAAGCTAATCAAGTTAATCTCGCTGCCATATTGTCACCGATGTGGTAAGCCTTTTTCCAGAGAAGTAGATTTTGAAGAAGGTGCCCTTTGCTCTGATTGCCTTAATAAAAAACATTATTTCTATTTTGTAAGATCGGTTGCCTCCTATCAGGGAGTATTAAGAAAATGTATACATTTACTTAAATATAAAAAACAGGTAAAATTGGTTAAACCATTGGCTGATCTGATGATTGACTATCTTTCAGGATGTGAGTTAATAAATATTAGTGAGATTGATTTAATCATACCGGTTCCATTATTTAAAGATGATTATTTAAAAAGAGGCTTTAATCAGAGTGGTTTGCTGGCAAAACAGATTGCCGATTATTTTTCTGTCACCTTCTCAGAAGATTTACTAATAAAGAAAAGAGCAAATCTTTCGCAAGTTGGTCTGTCAAAAGAAGAGAGAAGAAATAATGTAAAAAATGTCTATTCTATTAATTCAGCCAGGCAAGAATATAATATTTCGAGCCTCTTATTAATAGATGATATATTTACTACCGGTTCAAGTATTGAGGCTTGTTGCAAAGAACTAAGAAAAATTGGAGTAGAAAGGTTGTATGTTTTAACACTTGCCCGTGGAGTCTGAAAGAGAACAGATTTTCCCTCCTTAGAGCTGTGGTTGAAAATCGATGCCAGCCGCAGGCAAAGCGATCCACGTAAGGTAACGATTATCAGTTACTGAGCATGGTGCGGTTTTGGAGTAAGTCCTGCCTTATCATATCTTTATGGTAAGAGAAGAGTAGTAGTGAAAAGATAGCAAACCTCTCAGCAGGCGAATGTGGGGGAAAAGACCAGGTCAGTCTAAGGAGGGAAATATATAATTTGAGAAAGGAATTTGTATTTAAAATTTAATTATGAAAGTAATTTATTAAATTCTTTCTAAATAGATTAGGAAAAAAATCGGGTAAATGTTATAATATAATGATATAATGGTATAGAATCTATTTAACTGAAGGAGGGAAAGTATGAATTTAATCATAAAGGGTAAACAAATCGAAGTAACAGATTCTGTAGATAATTATGTCAGAAAAAAAATGAATAAATTGGAAAAATATTTTGACCAAATTTTGGAAGCAGTTGCTACCATCAGTGTAGAGAAGAATAGACATATATTTGAAGTGACTCTGCAGGCTAAGAAGTCAATAATTAGAGCTGAGGAAGAAAGTGACAGTATTTTTAACTCTATCGATAGGGTAGTAGAAAGACTGGAAAGACAGATAATTAAATATAAAGAAAAGCTGTATAGCAAGTATGGCAGTGAATACAATAAAGAAAAAGTTGCCGATATTTCCGAAAGAGAAGAAGTTGGTATTGATATTCCTGCCGAGCAGGAAAGAAAAATTGTCAGAACCAAAAGATTTGTAATCAAACCTATGTCTCCAGAAGAGGCTGGTTTACAGATGGAGCTATTGGGGCATAATTTTTATGTTTTCAGCAATGAAGAGACTGCTCAATTTAATGTGATTTATAAGAGAAAAGATGGTAATTTTGGATTGATAGAACCAGAAGCATAAAGAAGGGGGAACCAATGCTGAATAATATCCCTGTTAATGATTTTCGCAATTTTATCATTTCACCTCAGTTTGATTCCAGGGTGAAGGATATTGAAAAATCAATAAATTCTTTAAATGGAGTATTATTCTCAAAAATTGGTTTAGATAACAATAAAGAAATCGAGGAAATACATATTATTACGAAGGATTCCTGCAGTCCCAAAAAGATATGCAGGGATGTAGAATCACTGTTAATGGCTAAATACAATATAGAGATTGATTATCGAAAAATTAGTATTGCTCAGGTAGCAGAAGAAAAAGCTTTCTCCCAAAGATTAAAATTTACAGATTTGCTGATTAGCTCTGAGGGAGACAATTTACAGGTTGAGGTTAAGCTGGAAAATAATAATAAAGTTTTTGAGGGAAAAATAAATTGTGTAAACTGGGAGAAAAACAGAGAGTATATTGTTACCAGGGCCGCCCTGGAAGCAATCACCTCCTTTTTGAATGGAAAGGTGTTTTTCCAGGTGGAAGAGATTAAAAAGGTAAATTTGGATGACAGGGAGGTAATTCTGATATCAATTAACTTAATTAATGCACAGGGTAAAGAGAATTTAGTGGGAGCCGCCCTGATTGAGGATGACCCCCACCGCTCTCTGGTTAAGGCAATCTTACAGGCGATTAACAGAAGGATATTGGTTAAATAAAAATATTTTTAAAATTAAGTTAAAGGACAAATCAGATAGGTCGGTGATTACTTAGATAAAACCATTTAAGAGGGAATAATAAGTAGCAAAAAAATAGGTTTATACCCGAGCGAAGCGTAGCGGTTTTTGCTTGTTCTATTTCAGGACAAAGAAAAACCGTGGAGGTGCGGCATGAAAATTAATAAAGCCAAACTAATTAGCTTTTTAATCAGTGTCATGGCCTTGCTACTGGCCGGTGGCGCCAAGTTTAAATGGTAAATAACTAAGGGGTCACCGACCTATTTATGTAATTACAGACGGAGAACAAAAATTGAAACAAAAATTAAAAATATTTATTACATTAGTTTTAATATCAGCAATTATTCTCCTAATTTTATTGCTTCCAACCATGCCTATATTATCTGAGATATGGCTACCCATTCTATTTTTTACTGTTATTGCTATGTTGGCTGAATATTTATCTGTTTTTTTACCGGCAGGTGGTCAAATAACAGTTGCTTTTCCTATAAGTTTTGTAATTATTCTGGTCTATGGCCCGGCAGTGGCTATACTTGTAGAAATTTTAAGTGTTATCTGGGAAATATTAAAGAAGAGAGACAATTGGTATAAGACTTTATTTAATGCTGCTCAATATTCTTTGTCCTCCGGTTTAGCCGGTGTAGTGTATATATCATCTGGTGGTGTGGTAGGAACCCAAAATATTATTAATTACTTGCTACCGGCTGCCTTATGTGCCCTCACTTATTGTCTGGTTAATTCAATTCTTGTAGCCACCGTGATTTCGTTAGATTCAGGAATGAGTGTATCAAAAGTATACCGAATCAATATTAAAGAGGTTATTCCCAGTTACCTGGCCGAAGCACCGATGGGCTTTATTATGGCTATTATCTATGTGCATATTGGTATTTTAGGCATTCTTTTATTCTTCTTTCCCCTTCTATTAGCCAGGCAATCATTTGAGTTATATACCAGGATGAGAAAGATATACTTAGATACTATTCGTACTTTGGCTGCCACCATTGATGCCAAAGACCCTTATACACTTGGCCATTCAGAAAGAGTATCCCATCTGGCTGTGCAACTGGCTAGAAAATTAGATTTTGCCGAAACTGAAATCGAATACTTAGAATATGCCGCAATCCTTCATGATATTGGCAAAATTGGAATTGAAGACCGCATCTTGGGGAAGAAGGATAGGTTGACTGATGAGGAATATGATAAAATAAAGGAGCACCCTGTTATTGGAGCGAGTATTATCGGTTCTATTGAGTTTTTACAAAAATGCTCTCAGACTGTCTTGCACCATCATGAACGTTATGAAGGAGGAGGATATCCTCACGGGCTGAAGGGTGAGGAAATACCAAGGACAGCCCGATTACTGGCTGTGGTAGATGCCTATGATGCTATGAATTCGGATCGTCCTTATCGTAAAAAATTATCTGAAAATGATATTTTAGAGGAAATAGAAAGAGAATCGGGCAAACAATTTGACCCTGCCATAGCAAGGACATTTATTTCTTTGATAAAGGAGAAGAAGGTGGTTTAATGTTATATGTAATCATTATTATTACAAGCATTATCATCGGATTGTTGCGTGGCGGTGAGTTAGAAAAATTATTTACTATTTCGATTGAGGGTGTGCTTATATTTGCTACTGCTCTTTTATTGAGGTTAGGAGTATGGGCTTTTGATTTAATAGGAATTTCTGGTATTTTGACCTATAGCCCATATATTATAATTATTTCTTATTTTTTATTAATTTATGTGTCAATTCATAATATAAAATTGCCTGGTTTTAAGTATATTATTCTTGGTTTAATACTCAATGGCTTTGTCATCACGTTAAATGGAGGCAGTATGCCGGTGTTAGTGAAACAGGGAGCTATAATAAATATTAATAACACAGGTTTATTAGAATCAGGAACCAGAGTAGTTCATTCATTAATGAATGATAATACTTTATTTGCTTTTTTAGGGGATGTTATATCAATACCAAAACCATTTCCTGATACATCGATTATCAGTGTTGGTGATATTATGATTTTAGTGGGCTTATTTATCCTTATTCAGAAAATAATGATGTCAGGAGAAGAACTGCCAAAAGAAGATGAAGCTTTTCTATAAAAAGAGAGGAAATACTCGCAATGCTTAACATTACCAGTAAATTATTTGGTGACCCTAATACAAGGGAATTGAATAGATTAAAACCATTGGTTGAGAGAATTAATGAATTTGATTCAAAAATAAAAAACTTGGGAGATATTGAACTAAAGCAGAAAACGGATTATTTTAAGAAACTGATTGCCGATGACATGTCTTTAGAGGAAGTATTACCAGAGGCTTTTGCAGTTGTCAGAGAAGCTGCTCTCAGAACTATCAATATGCGTCATTTTGAAGTTCAACTGATTGGAGGTATTGCCTTACACCAGGGAAAGATTGCAGAGATGGCTACCGGGGAAGGAAAAACTCTCGTAGCTACTCTGCCTGCCTATCTTAATGCCCTTTCAGGAAAGAGTGTCCACATTGTAACGGTTAATGATTATCTGGCTAAGAGAGACCGTTTTTGGATGGGTCCTATTTACGAATTTTTGGGACTTAAAGTGGGATTGATTCAACATGATATGAATACCGAACAGAGGAAAGAGGCTTATCAGTCAGATGTAGTCTATGGTACAAATAATGAGTTTGGTTTTGATTATTTAAGAGACAATATGGTCATTAATCCTGAGGAAATTGTACAGCATGAACATGAATTTGCCATAATCGATGAAGTTGATAGTATCTTAATCGATGAAGCCAGAACCCCATTAATTATATCCGGACCTACCGAGGAATCTACCAGTAAGTATTTTCAAATAGATAAATTAATCTATCAATTACAGGATGAACGTGATTATAAGATTAATGAAAAGGAAAAAACTGCCTATTTAACTGAAGAGGGAGTAGCCCGGATGGAAAGGCTGCTGAGAGTTGATAACTTGTATGCCCAGAACAATATGCATTTACAGCACCATATTATTCAAGCTCTCAAGGCTCATAGGTTGTTTAAAAAAGATGTAGATTATGTGGTAAAAGATGGAGAGGTAATCATTGTAGATGAATTTACCGGGCGCCTGATGTTTGGCAGAAGGTACAGCGATGGTTTGCATCAGGCTATTGAAGCCAAAGAAAATGTTGCCATTGCCCGTGAAAGTCAGACCCTTGCCACTATAACCTTTCAAAATTTTTTCAGATTATATCGTAAACTCTCTGGAATGACCGGTACTGCAAAAACGGAGGAGAATGAGTTTATCGAAATATACAATCTACCGGTATTAGTAATACCTCCCAACAGAAAACTGATTAGAAACAGCTACCCTGATGTCATCTATAAGACTGAAAAAGAAAAATTTGCAGCAGCTGTGGAAGAGATTAAAGAATTACATAAACAGGAAAGACCTATATTGGTAGGAACAGTATCGATTGAGAAATCAGAAAAACTCAGTAAATTGTTAAACAAGGAACATATAGAACACAATGTCTTAAATGCCAAAAATCATGAAAAAGAAGCAGAAATTGTTGCTGAAGCCGGTCAAAGAGGAAAAGTAACTATCTCTACCAATATGGCTGGAAGAGGTACTGACATTGTCCTGGGTACCGGTGTAGCAGAAATGGGAGGATTGCATGTTATTGGTACAGAGCGGCATGAGAGCAGGAGAATTGATAATCAATTAAGAGGGAGATCCGGTAGACAGGGAGACCCCGGTTCTTCCCGCTTCTTTTTATCGCTGGAGGATGATCTTTTACGCCTATTCGGCTCAGAGCGCATAGCCGGTTTTATGGAGAAATTAGGAGTAGAAGAGGGGACACCAATTGAACATACTTTTATTACTCGTTCTATAGAAGGAGCACAAAAAAGGGTTGAGGGAAGGCATTTTGAAATAAGAAAACAGTTATTAGAGTTTGATAATGAAATGGAGTTTCAAAGAAAGATTGTCTATGAGCAGAGAAAGACAGTCTTATTGAGTAATGATATTAAGGATATTATCTTGAATATGGTTGAAGATACTGTGGCCAATATGCTGCAGCGATACACCAGCAAAGATGCTTATCCTGAAGAATGGAATTTAAATGCATTAAAAGAACATTTTTATGAAACTTTTGGATTGGAGATAAGTTTTAACAAAGATGTTACAACACTGACTATTGAAGCTCTGCAGGAGGATTTATTAAAAAAAGCCAGAGAAGGTTATCAGATAAAAGAAAAAGAATTGAGTCCTCCCTTGATGAGACAGATTGAAAAGATGATTCTGTTGAGAATAGTAGACCGGGAATGGAAGGACCATTTAAAGAGGTTGGATGATTTAAAACAGGGGATTGGTTTGAGGGCATATGGACAAAAAGACCCCTTAACAGAGTATCACTTTGAAGCACACAACATGTTTCAAAATATGATTGAAAATATTAAAGAAGATGGAATTAAGTTTATCTATAGAGTGAAGATTCAACAAAAACCTCAGACAATGAAAAGAGAACAGGAAACAGAGGAATCAGCAAGACTATCAGTTAAAGACAGAAAGAACGAGCAGGGTAAAGTAAAACCAAAAGTCCTTTCTTCCAATAAAAAAGTTGGCAGAAATGACCCCTGTCCCTGTGGCAGTGGATTAAAGTATAAGTATTGTTGCGGTAAATAGTGTGCTACAAATATTAAAGATAATAATATATTCTTATAGATGAACTTATATCCAGAGTAAAGATTAGAAATTAGCAGGAGTGCAAATTTAATGATAGATATTGATAAAAATGAATTAAAATCAAGAATTAGTCACCTGAGACATAAAATAGAAGAATTGGGAGAACATCTTTGAAGTCAATAACAAAGAAGACCGAATAAAAGAAATCTCAGAAAAGATGAACTCCAGTTCTTTCTGGCAGGATCAGACACAAGCCAACCTGATAACAAAAGAACTGAAAGAGTTAAAGAATTCATTGGAAGAATATCAGAAGATAAAAGAACAGATGGAAGAATTGGATATTCTCTATGAGTTAAACAGACAGGAAAATAATGATGAGACCTGGCAGGAGCTCGCTGTTAAAACAGTAGCATTAGAAGACGAAACTGATATCTATGAGAGAAATCAGCTCTTTTCAGGGGAATATGATAAGAACAATGCAATTGTATCCATACATTCCGGTGCCGGTGGTGTAGAGTCACAGGACTGGGCTGAGATGCTTCTTAGAATGTATCTCAGGTGGACAGAAAAAAATAATTTTAAATCACAAATAGTTGATTTTATGCCAGGCGACGAAGCCGGAATAAAAAGTGTTACATTTACGGTTAGTGGCAGAAATGCCTACGGTCTATTAAAATCAGAGAAGGGCATACATCGTTTAGTACGTATCTCGCCATTTGATGCCAATAAGAGGAGGCACACCTCTTTCGCCTCGGTTGATATAATACCGGAAATCGAAGAACATATCCAGATAGATATTGCAGAATCAGATTTAAGAATAGATACCTATCGAGCTACCGGGGCAGGGGGACAACATGTCAATACCACTGATTCGGCAGTACGTATAACACATTTGCCTACCAAAATTGTAGTACAATGTCAGAATGAGCGTTCTCAGTACAGTAATAGATTGACAGCTATGAGGATATTGAAAGCCAGATTGTTTGAGTATTATCAGAGAAAAAAGGAGGAAGACCTGGAAAGGATAAGTGGAGATAAGAAGGATATTGCCTGGGGAAATCAAATCCGTTCCTATGTTTTTCAACCCTATCAAATGGTCAAAGACCATAGAACTGACGTAGAAAGCAGTAATATACAACAAATCATGGATGGAGAAATACAAATATTCATTGATGCCTATCTACGAACATTACAAAAAAGTAAGAAGAATTAATCTACCATTTATGATACTAAGAAAAGGAGGACAATTTTGATGCTGAAAGATATGAAAATTAAGAATTTTATGGAAATGCTTTCTTCAAAGGCTGCCACACCTGGGGGAGGAAGTGTGGCTGCATTGACCGGTGCCATGGGTGCTGCTTTGCTCTCAATGGTGGGCAATCTTACAGTGGGAAAAGAGCAGTATAAAGAAGTGGAAGATGATATTAAAGATTTACTCAAGAAGAGCGAGAGTTTAAGAGCAACGTTACAAGAACTTATGGAGAAAGATGTAGAAGTTTTTAATCAATTTATGGCAATTATGAAATTACCCAGGACCAATGAAGAGGAGAAAAAAAACAGAAATAAGAAGATGCAGAGTGCCTTAATAGAAGCAGCAAGAGTTCCATTAGAAGTTGCACGAAAAAGTAAAGAAGTAATAGATATATGTTTAGAAATTGCAGATAAAGGAACTAAAAATGCCATAAGTGATGTGGGAGTAGGGGTATTACTGTCAGAGGCTGCATTTCATAGTGCCATTATAAATGTAAAAATAAATTTGAATATGATTAAAGATGAAAATACCAAAAAGGAATTATCACAGGAAATAGAAAACCTTAACAATATGGTAAAAGGCGAGAAGGAGAAAGTTTTAGAAATCGTATTGGAAAGGCTATAGGCCGTTCCTAAAATAATAATTAATAATAACAAATTTATAAATTTTTATTTCAAATGAAAAGCTGTAATATAATAATAATACTTTTTAAATGATATTAATTTGTCGACAAATAGCTAATAGAGGCACAAATGTATCTGTTTGAATATTATGCTATAATGCTTTAATAATAGAATTAATAGGGAAATATGAATTACTTTCATTATGGAGTAATAATTTTCTATCAAGTAAAGGAAATTTGATTTAAATTATGACTTAAAATTTTATATGAATAAATATTGTAAAAGTTTTTCAAAGACAAATAAAAATTTAGAGTAAATTGCCTGTTTTTACCAAAGACTATAAGAAAACCACATCTTTAGCTACTGTAGGGAATGGTAAAAGATTAAAGTAATCGAAAAACCATGACCGGATTATTTCTTTTAGGGATACAAACAATATCCCGAACCACAAAAAATGCTTCAAAATAAGGTAATTTATATCACTCAGTTAGAAATTATTATTTTTATAAATACATTATTTTGTTGGGTCCCATTTGATACCTTTCAAGAAAAACATTATTATCAACAATATGCAAAAAACATGTTTTTGTTTGATTCAGATACGAGCTTAGGGTAATACTCACCTATTAGATGGTAGACAACTTTTTGAAAATTTAGAATAGGAGGGAATTGGCAATGTTCGTGAATAATTTTAATAATTGTATTGACTGTGAAGGTATTTTAAAAATAAAGGATATCACCCACTATGAATACTAAAAATAATAATAGACTATCACAAATTTTATCTATTTTACCAGAGATATACAGAATATTAACTACCAGTGAAAATATTGAAGAAGCCAGGGGAGAACTATTCAATTTTTGTAAAGAGCTAGAGTGGGATTATCGGGAAGGCTCAAAGACAATTCATAGTTTAGATTTCGGTATTACCTTAGAGGCAATTAAGGTATTCACCAATCTTATTTCTAAACGTAATGAAAAGATTGCAGGATTTAGCACTCTTCAGTTTTTGTGGGAACTTACACACAATGAAATTGAAGTGAATAAGCAACCGACTGAGGCCTTTTTGGAAGAGTGTCGCCATCTCTTTTTAGCTATGTCCGGAAAATCAAATATAGCACGTGGCTGGCTCGGTCCTGTTCTGGAAAAAGAAGGGATTAAGATGATTGATTTTCAGAAGATTAAGGGAAGAAAAGCCGGAAAAGAACGTTCAAGATATCTTGACCATCTCTACAATAAAGTGAATGAATATATTTCCCGTTATCCCTCAGGTTTAGATGATAAATTAATTGAGGAACGAAAACAGAATATACTTAAAATCAGAGATTTCTTTTCAGCAAGTGAAGAGGATTGGTATGATTATCAATGGCATATAAAACATATTTTTAAAGATAAAGAAGGACTGGAGAAACTAAAACATCTGGTACCTTTAGCTGATGATGATGTCAGGGCTATCGACTTATCTTTAGAGAAATGCATTCCTTTTGGTATTACCCCGTATTATCTGTCACTCTTCGATTTTTCTCGCAGTGATAGAAAATATGATTATCAAATACGCTCACAGGTAATTCCATCTATCTATTATGTTGAGTTGATGGAAAAACATCGTCAGGATAGGAATTATTATTTTGACTTCATGGGTGAGAATGACACCTCTCCAGAAGAACTTATCACCCGTCGCTATCCAATGATATCCATATTAAAACCGTATGATACCTGTCCTCAAATCTGTGTCTACTGTCAGCGCAACTGGGAGATTACCGGACCTATGCTGCCAGAGGGAATGCCCACCAAAGATAAGATTGATCAGGCTATCTCCTGGTTTTCTGAGCATCCTGCTATGTGCGATGTACTGGTTACCGGTGGAGATCCATTGGCTTTAGATGACGAACTTATCAAATACATAATGGATAAGTTGTGTTCTTTTAAACATGTCATAAATATTCGTTGGGGCAGTCGAATTTTTGTTACTCTCCCATATCGAGTTACACATAGTTTAGCTGAATTGCTGTCAAAATATGTAGAGCCTGGTAAGCGTAATGTAGCCATAGTGACACATATTGAAAGTGCGGCTGAGGTAACACCAGATTTAGTTGAATCAGTAAGAAAGATAAGGAATAAGGGTATTTATTTTTACAATCAGTTGGTCTACACCTTAGAGACAAGCCGCCGTTTCCAGAATGCCTCCGCACGTATAGCAATGAAGAAAGCCGGTGTCGACCCGTACTACACTTTCTATCCTAAAGGAAAGATAGAACATAAAGACTATCTGGTTCCTGTAGCACGTCTCTGGCAGGAACGCAAAGAGGAGGCCCGCCTCTTACCAGGAATCTTCCGAACCGATGAGCCGGTCTTTAATGTTCCTCGCCTTGGGAAAAATTATATAAGAGCATGGCAGGATAGGGAGCTAATTGCCCTAACCTCGCAAGGGGAAAGAGTTTATCTCTGGCATCCCTGGGAGAAAGGAATTGCCCCGGTGGAGCCCTATCTTTACCAGGATATCCCTATTTATGAATATTTACAAGAATTAAAACAACGGGGCGAAGATGTTGAAGAATACGGCTCTATCTGGTATTACTATTAATTAATTATGATAAATAATATGTAGGTTATTTTAAAGTCCTTCTTCCTTCAAGGCAGTATTTATCTAATACTTAAAAGAAGAGGTAGTCTGATAAAAAAAGAAAAGTATTTCAATATTATGGGAGCAGGGTTTTTAGTTTTATTCTAATATTACAGTTAATTTTCAAACCAAAAGAAGCATGATTTTTAAAGAATATAAATTGACAAAATAAAATAATATATGGTATTCTATAAATGGTTAATCCATTAGTCAATTAGTCCAATTTTCTTCAAGGTCATTAAATCTATGGAAATTGAAGTTAACAGAAATATTAGAATACCTCTTTATCTTCAAATTAAAGAACAATTGAAAGAACAGATACAAAGTGGCCAATTAAAAAAAGACACACAACTACCCACCGAAAGAGATTTATCCCTTAAACTTAAAGTTAGCCGTAATACAGTTAGTATGGCTTATAAAGAACTTGTTCAGGAGAAAATAATTTCTTCCATTTCCGGTAAGGGAACTTTTATCATTGCTGATACAGAACAGGAAAATAATTTATTTAATACTATCAATAAATTACCGGTGATTAGAAATATTGATTCAGCTATACAGAAGGCTTTGGAATTGAATATTCAACTGGAAGATTTTATGCGCCTGGTCAACCATCGCCTTAATAAGAAGAAGAATCTTTTTAGTAATGTACATATTGCCTTTGTGGAATGTAATCAAGAGCAGTTGCTTTACTTTTCTCAAAAATTAGAATTGGGTACCGGTATACATATTACTCCTATCTTAATTGATGAGATGTATCACCAGAAAGAACAATTTTTAGAAAAAATAAGAACTGTAGATTTAATAGTAACAACTTTTTTCCACCTCAAGGAAATGCAGCGTTGTTTAATGGGTGAAAATAAAAAAATTATCCCCATAGCATTAGACCCACAAATCGAAACAATGGTTCAAATTGCTCGTAGCACATCACCGGATATGAATATTGGTTTAGTATGTTTAACCAGCAAATTTGCTGAAAGGGTTGTAAAATCTATTAATAATGTTGGTATAAAGTATAAGAAAATAATATATACAACCACTCACAATAAAGTTGAACTAAAAGAATTACTTAATAATAGCGATATACTGATAGTCTCCCCTGGTAGAAAGAAAGAAATCCAGGAATTAATATCTAAAAACATTCCACTTATTGAATTTATTTATATTCCTGATAAAGGCTCTGTTGATACTTTGAAGAAAAATATATTTGATATAAAAAAGAAAGAGGTGACATAACAGCAAATGGATAAAAAAAATAATATAAAGGTTTATAAGAACGAAAAGACCACAATAACTGTTAATGAGAATTGGTGTAAATCATGTGGGATATGTATTCATTTTTGCCCTAAAAAAGTTTTAGTTAGCAATGAAAAGGGGTTTCCTGAGGCAAAAAATATTGATGATTGCATACACTGTAACTTATGTGAGTTAAGATGCCCGGACTTTGCTATTAATGTTAAAAAAAACGAGATAGCTGTTGAGCATAGTGTCAATCAAAAAGGTCTGGAGGATTAGTTAAAATGGATAAAAACAAATCAGTAAAGGTTTTACAGGGTAATGAGGCATGTGTAGAAGGAGCACTTTTAGCCGGTGTTCGTTTTTTTGCTGGCTACCCTATCACTCCTGCTTCTGAAATTGCCGAAGGTATGGCTGTACGGCTTCCTAAATTGGGTGGAGTATTTATGCAGATGGAAGACGAAATTGCCAGTATGGCAGCAGTTATTGGAGCTTCTATAGCAGGTTCCAAGTCAATGACAGCCAGTTCTGGTCCAGGGATATGCCTGAAACAGGAGAATATAGGGTTTGCCGCAATTACCGAAGTTCCTTGTGTTATTGTTAATTCCCAGCGTGGTGGTCCGAGTACAGGGTTGCCCACAAAGCCTTCTCAAGGTGATGTAATGCAGGCTCGCTGGGGAACACATGGAGACCATCCTATGATAGCTCTGGCACCTTCAGATGTGAATGAGGTTTTGCATATTACCATAAAGGCGATTAATTTTAGTGAAAAATATCGTACTCCTGTGATGTTGTTGTTAGATGAAGTGATTTCTCATATGCGCGAAAAAGTAAATATTCCCACCAGAGAAGAGATAGAGATAATTGACAGGAAAAAACCAACAGTAGATAAAGATAATTTCTTACCTTTTAAAGCAGATGAGGACCTTGTGCCCCCCATGGCTAATTTTGGAAGCGGGTATAGATATCATCTCACCGGTTTAGTTCATAATGAAAAGGGATACCCCACTTCTAATAACAAAGAGGTTGACCAGCTGATAAGAAGATTGACTAATAAAGTTGAATTAAATAAAAAAGATATCATTATAGAGGAAGAGTATTTATTAGATGATGCCAGAGTAGCAATAGTTGCCTATGGTTCTGTGGCAAGGGCAGCAGAGAGAACAGTTAAATTAGCAAGGGAAAAGGGTATAAAGGTAGGTTTATTGAAATTGGTTACTCTGTGGCCTTTTAGCGATGAGACTATCAATAGATTAGCAGGACAGGTAGATTTAATAATAGTACCAGAATTGAATTTAGGCCAGATGGCACGTGAGGTACAAAGGGCGGCTGAAGGTAAGTGCCGCGTTATCCCATATGGTAGGGTTGATGGTGAGTTGATTAATCCTGTTGAAATACTTTCTAAGATTGAGGAGGAAAGCAAATAATGAATAATTCTATTACTCAGTATTTTAGAAAAGAAATGTTTCCCCATATCTGGTGTCCAGGTTGCGGAATTGGTATTATTCTGGGGGCAATATTAAGGGCAATACATAGTTTAGGATGGGAAAAGGATGATATCGCAATGGTTTCTGGAATTGGCTGTTCCAGCCGTATTACCGGTTATGTAGATTTCAATACTATGAATACTACACATGGTAGAGCGTTGCCTTTTGCAACTGGTATAAAGATGGCAAATCCCTCTTTAAAAGTAATTACAGTAATGGGTGATGGGGATTGTGCGGCTATTGGGGGGAATCATTTTATTCATTCTGCTCGCCGTAATATAGATATAACTGCAATAATTATAAATAATATGATTTATGGAATGACTGGTGGTCAATATTCCCCTCTAACTCCAACTGGAAAGTTTGGTTCAACCGCACCATATGGTAATATTGATCAGACTTTTGATTTAGCTGCTTTAGCTGCCAGTGCCGGTGCTTCCTATGTATCACGCAGTACTATCTTTGATGTCAATCAGGCTACTCGCTTTATCAAAAAAGCATTGCTAAAAAAAGGATTTTCTGTAGTAGAAATTATTTCAGATTGCCCAATTTCTTTTGGTAGGATTAATCAATTGAGGACACCTGTGCAGATGTTAGAATGGATAAAAAATATAACAGTACCTAAAAAAGTATGGGATAAATTATCAGAAGAAGAAAAAGAAGGAAAATTTCCTACCGGGGAATTCTTAGATATCGATATACCCGAATATACCGAAAGATACCAGGAAACCTGTAATAGAATTCAATAAGGAAGGAGAAAAAAGATGAGAAAAGAGATCTGTCTAAGTGGCTCAGGGGGACAGGGATTGATCCTGGCTGGGATTATATTAGCGGAGGCTGCTGGAATTTATGATGGGTTCGAAATAGCTCAGACTCAATCATATGGACCGGAAGCCAGAGGTGGAGCTAGCAGAGCAGAGGTCATTATCAGTAACGAAAAAATAGATTACCCTAAAATAGAAAAGCCCGATATTTTGTTAACCTTAACACAAAAAGCTTGTGATAAGTATGTGCACAATTTAAAAGAAGATGGATTATTGCTGGTAGATTCAACAAATGTTTTGAACATTCCCTCTATTCCGGGAAATATCTATCAACATCCTATTACTAAGGATGCCATAGATGTTCTGGGCAATCAATTGGTAGCAAATATTATTTCTTTAGGCATCCTCGTTCAATTAACAGATATTGTATCTAAAGATGCTATTAAAAATGCCCTGCAAAACAGAATACCGGAAAGGATTAGAGATTTAAATAAAAAAGCGTTAGAGCATGGCTTTCAAATAGGTAAAAATTTAGTTAAAGAGTAGTAATAATTTGTATTCAGAAAGGGATAAATTAAATGAAGATTTTAGTGGTGAATTCTGGAAGTTCTTCAATAAAATATCGACTTTTTGACATGGCTGATGAATCTTTATTAGCAAATGGTCTGGTGGAAAGGATTGGAATTCAAGGTTCATTGATAAATCATTATCCTGCCGGAAAAGATGCTTTTATAAAGGAGATAGAGATACCAGATCATCGCAAAGGTATTGAACTGGTCATAGATGCCCTACTCGATAACAAATATGGTGTTATAAAAAGTATTTCGGAGATTACGGCAGTAGGCCATCGTGTAGTTCATGGTGGAGAAAAATATTCGGGTTCAGTGTTGCTGAATGATGATGTGATGGATACCCTCAATGAATTTATTGAATTAGCCCCACTGCATAATCCGCCAAATATCCTTGGTATCAAAGTATGTCAGGAATTATTACCTGGCATTCCTCAGGTTGGTGTATTCGATACAGCCTTCCATCAATCCATTCCAGAGCAAGCATTTCTTTACGGTTTGCCATATAGTTTTTATGAAAAATACCGAATTAGAAGATATGGCTTTCATGGAACATCCCATAAGTATGTTGCTCAAAAAGCAGCCGAAATATTGGGCAAAGATTTGAAAGAATTAAAGGTAATAACCTGCCATCTGGGTAATGGTTCCAGCATCACAGCTGTCAAAGAAGGCAAATCGGTTGACACCAGTTTAGGGTTTGGAACTATTTCAGGTGTAATAATGGGGACTCGCTGTGGGGATATTGACCCGGCAATTATTCCCTATTTGATGGAAAAAGAAAAACTTAGTTTTAAAGAAATCAATGATATTCTCTATAAGAAGAGTGGTTTTATGGGTCTTTCAGAGGGTATATCGAGTGATATGCGAGATTTGGAAGCTCAGGTGTCAAATGGGAACAAAAGGGCAAAGAGAACTCTGGATGTACTATATTACGGCTTGAAAAAGTATATTGGTGCCTATACTGCAGCGATGAACGGTCTGGATGTTCTGGTGTTTACTGCCGGTATTGGTGAAAACTCGCCTCTTTTAAGAAAAACAGTGTGTGAGGGTTTGAGTTTTTTTGGTATAGAGATTGATGATAAGAAGAATGATGGATTAAAAGGTAAAAAAGCAATAATCAGTACTGAAAACTCAAAGGTGAAAATTTTTGTAATACCAACTGATGAAGAATTGATGATAGCACATGACACAGCAGAGATTTGTAATAATTTTAATGGATAATTTTTATTAATATGAAGAGGTAATAGATGTATCGTATTAACAGGAAAACAAAATTATATCAGGATATGTACAGCATGTGGATAGAGGCACCGGAGATAGCTAAGACAGTTCAACCAGGACAGTTTATTATCCTGATGACCAGAGAAGAAGGGGAAAGAGTACCATTGACCGTTGCTGATTATGACCGGGATAGGGGGTTAATACATATAGTTTTTCAGGTAGTTGGTAAAACAACAGATGAATTGGCCTGTTTTAAGGAAGGAGATTATCTATATTCTTTCACAGGCCCCTTAGGACGTAAATCAGAGATAGAGTATTTTGGTACCACTGTTGTAGTCGGTGGTGGTACAGGTATAGCCTGCATTCATCCCATCGCACGTAACCTAAAAGCTGTTGGTAATAAGGTAATTGCCATCATCGGAGCCAGAAGCAAAGAATTAGTGATTATGGAAAAAGAATTAAGACTTGTTTCAGATGAATTAATTGTTACCACAGATGATGGCAGTTATGGAAGAAAAGGATTTGTCACAGAAGCATTAAAGGAGAAGCTGGATAGTGATACTGCTATTAAAAAAGTATGGACTATTGGACCGCCAATAATGATGAAAGTTACTACAGAACTGACTAAATCGTATCCTGTTGACACCATTGTCAGCCTTAATACCATTATGGTTGATGGAACAGGTATGTGTGGTTCCTGCCGGGTATCCATTGGGGGAGAGACAAAATTTGTTTGCACTGATGGGCCTGAGTTTGATGGGCAACTAGTTGATTGGGATGAATTTATGCATAGAATATACCGCTACAAAGAAGAAGAAAACAAATCCTGGCAATCCTTTAAAGAAAAAAAGGGATGTAGGTGTAAGGAGAACTAAGATGGCTGAAATGATAGAGATGAAAGAAAGAATGAAAAGAGAACCAGTTCCCATGAGAGAACAGCTACCCTCTGAACGCATACATAATTTTAAAGAGGTTCCTCTGGGGTATACCAGAGAAGAAGCTATTTATGAAGCGCAACGATGCTTACAGTGTAAAAACCCCACCTGTATGAAAGGGTGCCCGGCAGAAATAAATATTCCTACTTTTATCCGCTATATAGTAGAGGAAGATTTTAAGAAGGCTTACTTAACTATATTAAAGACAGATGCATTACCTGCTGTGACCGGCAGAGTGTGTCCTCAAGAAGAACAGTGTCAGAAAGAATGTGTTTTAAATAAACGCGGAAAACCTATTGCCATAGGAAGATTGGAACGTTTTATAGCTGATTGGGCTAGAGAAAATGGAGTACACGGAATCAAGGATAGTGTCAATAAAAAGCAAACAAAAGTAGCCATAGTTGGTTCGGGACCCGCCGGGTTAGCCTGTGCCGCAGACTTGGCCAAGATGGGATATCAGGTAACACTTTTTGAGGCATTACACAAGCCTGGAGGTGTGCTTGTTTATGGAATACCAGAATTCAGGCTTCCTAAAACAATTGTTGAATATGAGGTAGGTCAGATAGAGCAAACAGGAGTGAAGGTCATATGTGACCAGGTAATTGGTGCTACCAGAAGTATAGAAGATTTAAAAAATGAGTTTGATGCCATATTCTTATGTAATGGAGCAGGAGCACCCCGTTTTATGGATATTCCTGGAGAAAATATGAATGATGTATATTCTGCCAATGAATTTTTGACCAGGTCGAATTTAATGAAAGCTTACCTGTTTCCAGAATACGATACTCCCATAAAAATAAGGAAAAGGGCTGCCACCATCGGAGCAGGCAATGTGGCAATGGATTCAGCCAGAACAGCACTGCGTCTTGGTGCTGAAAAGTCATATATAGTATACCGCCGTTCCAGGGCAGAGGTACCAGCCAGGGCAGAAGAAGTACACCATGCTGAAGAAGAGGGAATCATCTTTCATTTTCTAACTTTACCGGTTAGAATATTAGGGGATAATGAAGGGAGAGTAACCGGGATGGAATGCATAAAAATGGAGCTGGGTGAACCGGATGAGTCAGGTAGAAGGAGCCCTATTCCCATTGAAAACTCTAATTTCATTTTAGAAGTGGATATGATTATTGATGCTATTGGTACCATGGCTAATCCTATTGTTGCCAGAAGCGCCAGGGGAGTGGAAGTTAATAAATGGGGATATTTTAAGGTTGATGAAAGAACCAGAATGACAACCTGTGAAGGTATTTTTGCGGGGGGTGATATAGTAAGAGGTTCAGCAACAGTTATATCGGCAGTTGGTGATGGGAAAAAAGCAGCTCGTTTTATTGATGCCTATCTGTCTTCAGGAAAAAGTCTAAAAAAACAGTAATTTCCAAATAAATAAATACAAATATGAGGAGGTTCTATAATGTCTCAAGAGAAAGGATTAAATCCTTTTGAAATTGTTCAGGCACAGTTTGATGAAAATGCCAGGAAGGGTAATTTAGATAAGTCGATGCAGGAATTTTTAAGAGAAGCTGAACGAGAAATTCAGATTCGTATACCGGTAGAGATGGATGATGGTACTACTAAAACATTTACCGGATTTCGTGTCCAGCATTCTACCGCTCGCGGTCCGGCCAAAGGTGGTTTAAGATTTGCTGCAAATGAAACCATTGATATGGTTAGAGCATTGGCTATTATGATGACCTGGAAATGTGCAGTAGTCAATATCCCTCTGGGTGGAGGAAAGGGTGGAGTTGCCTGTGATCCGAGAGAATTATCTGAACGTGAAACTGAAAAACTATGCCGGGGCTGGGTCAGAAAAGTATATGATTTAGTGGGACCGGATATGGATGTTCCTGCACCGGATGTAGCTACCAACCCACAGGATATGTTATGGATTATGGATGAATATGATACTATAGCCAGAAGCAGAAAGCCTGGATTTGTAACCGGAAAGGCAGTAGGCGTAGGCGGTTCTCTGGGAAGAACTGAAGCGACCGGTTATGGGGTTATCTATTGTGTAAGAGAGGCATTTAAGAGATTGAATATTGATTTTAAGGGTGCCACTGCTTCCATTCAAGGAGCTGGTAATAATGCACAATATTGTTGTGAAAAATTTACTGAATATGGCGGCAAGGTTGTTGCCATGTCCTGCTGGGATCCAAAAGATAAGAAAGCCTGTACTTACAGCTGTGAAGAGGGAATAAAGCCTGAAGATCTTTTTGCGCCAGGAACTCTGGATAAGTTTGGTACCATTAACCCAGAAAAAGCTAAGGAATTTGGTTGGAAACAGGAAGATGGAAATGCCTGGATAACAAAACCGGTTACAGTTTTAATTCCGGCTGCTCTGGGTTCAGCTGTCCATAAAGATAATGTTAATGACATTAAATTTGATGTTGTTAAAGTTTATGCGGAAGGTGCCAACTCGCCCACCACTCCCGAGGCGGATAAAGTCATAAAAGAAAAAGGAGTTTATCTCATTCCTGATTTCTTATGTAATGCCGGTGGTGTTACTGTTTCTTACTTTGAACAGGTCCAGAATAATATGAATTATTACTGGCCAAAGGAAGAAGTCTTTGAGAAGTTAAACCATATTATGACTTCAGCCTTCAATGATGTTATGGATTTAGCAGAGAAAGAGAATTTGTATGCCCGTGACGCGGCTTATGTTATTGCCATTCAAAGAGTTGCTCGAGCAGTTGAGGGAAGAGGCTGGGTAAAAACAAAAAAATAGTGGACAACTATATAGGTTAGGGGATTTAATCCCCTAACCGGGTTTATTTGGAGTGAGTAAAAAATATGAAAGTATTTGCTCTGGTAGGGGAAAGCGGAACCGGAAAGAGCCATAAAGCACTTTTGATAGCTCATCGGGAAAAAATTGATTATATCATCGATGATGGGCTATTAATCAAAAAAGATAAGATATTAGCAGGCCTTTCAGCAAAAAAAGAATTGAACAAGATTCAGGCAATCAGAAGGGCAATCTTTTTTGATAAAGAACATGCTCGGGCAGTTAAAAAGATAATTCAAGAAGAAAAGCCAAAAAGCATAATGATTTTGGGAACCTCAGCCGGTATGGTAGAAAAAATAATTGAAACTTTAGAACTACCGCCTATAGATACTGTATTTAACATAGAAGATGTTTCCAGCCAAAAAGAGATACAGGTGGCTCGGGCCAGTCGAACCAGAGAGGGGACACACATTATACCATTGCCGGGAATTGAAATACAGAGGAAATTTCCTATAAGTTTGGTAGAATCTTTAGAAATATTTTATCGAAAACGGTATGTTAAAAGAAAAATTGGAGAACGAACAGTCGTTCGACCGCCGTTTAGTTATTTTGGAAAATTATATATTTCAGAAAATGCCATTCTGGATATCATCTATTTTCAAATAAAGAATTTTAAAGATGTTATTAAAATTGGAAAAACAAAAATAAATATAAATGAAGAAGGAATTTTAATCAATATCAGTCTTACCTTAAAATATGGCAATAATATACCTAAGATAGTAAGGACAATCCAGGAACATCTAAAAAAAGAATTAGATTACATTACAGGTATTAATATTAAAAAAATTGATGTATCTGTTGACAGTTTGATAATAGAGAAGAATAAAATAGCTCACCATCACCAGATGAGCTAATATTATTATCTAATTTGCACTAATTTTTTTATAATAATCTATTTATATAAAGATATCATAAAACAAAATATTTAACATGATGACGGTTATAAACCAGGCTATAGAGGGTAGCCCATCAGAGAGATAAGAGGCAGCATTTTTATTATTGTCTGAAACCGAAACTTTAAGCATATATTAAATAATTAAATAAAGGTTTTCTAAAAAATAGTAAATATTTGAAAATATTTTAACAAAACATGGAAAAGGAGGTATAGCCAGTTGGATTACCAGGAAAGAAATCGAATAGAAGAGGTTAAAAAAGATTGGGAGAGTAATTCATTAAACAAAGTTTTAAAAAAGTTTTCCGAGAGAAAGAAGACATTTGTTACTGGTTCAAATAAAGAAGTTAATAGATTATATGACCCACTCGATTTAGAAAAATTTGATTATATAGATGATCTGGGTTATCCGGGAGAGTATCCCTATACCAGGGGAGTTCAGCCGACTATGTATCGAGGAAGATTGTGGACTATGAGGCAATATGCTGGTTTTGGAGATGCTGAAGAATCAAACAAAAGATATAAATATCTGTTAAAAAATGGTCAGACAGGTTTAAGCATTGCTTTTGATTTGCCCACTCAAATTGGTTATGATTCTTCACATCCCATGGCACATGGTGAAGTAGGCAAAGTTGGAGTGGCGATAGATACTTTAGAGGATATGGAAATACTGTTTAATGGCATACCTTTGGATCAGGTCAGCACTTCTATGACTATTAATGCCCCGGCTGCAGTTTTATTGGCTATGTATATCGCTATTGCTGAAAAACAGGGAATCCCGAAAACCAAACTTAACGGGACCATTCAAAATGATATTTTAAAAGAATATATTGCCAGGGGTACTTATATATTTCCACCGTTACCCTCTATGAGGCTAATAACTGATATCTTTGATTACTGTTCAGAGGAATTACCAAAATGGAATACTATAAGCATTAGTGGTTACCATATAAGAGAAGCTGGAGCAACTGCGATTCAAGAGATAGCCTTTACTTTGGCTAATGGAATTTCTTATGTTACTGCAGCAACTGAAAAAGGACTCGATATCGATATTTTTGCTCCCCGGCTGTCTTTTTTCTTTAATGCACATAACGATCTATTTGAAGAGGTTGCCAAATTTAGAGCAGCGCGAAGATTATGGGCAAAAATTATGAAAGAACGCTTTGGTGCAAAAGATGCAAAGTCTATGATGCTTCGTTTCCATACTCAGACTGCCGGATGTACCCTTACTGCTCAACAGCCCGATAATAATGTAGTTAGAGTAGCTATTCAAGCACTGGCAGCAGTTTTAGGAGGGACACAATCCCTGCATACCAATTCTAGAGATGAAGCACTTTCTCTCCCATCCCAGAAGTCAGTAAGGATAGCATTGAGAACACAACAGATTATTGCTTATGAAAGTGGAGTTGCTGAAACAGTTGATCCTATGGCAGGCTCCTATTACCTTGAAAAATTAACAACTGAAATTGAAGAGGGAGCGATGGACTACATCAACCAGATTGATAAATTAGGAGGCGCCCCAAAGGCTATCGAAAGAGGATTTATACAAAGAGAAATACAGAACAGTGCTTATAAATATCAGAAAGATATTGAAAATAAGGAAAGAATAATAGTAGGTGTCAATCAATTTCAATCAGAAGAAGAACCAATGAAGGATTTATTAAAGGTCAATCCGGAAATAGAGAAGAGGCAGGTAGAAAAACTGAGTAAGGTGAAAGAGAAAAGGAATGAAGAAGAAGTCCAGAAAAACTTGAATCAGTTGAAAGAGATTGCCGGTTCTGAGCATAATGTAATGCCTGCAATTCTGGATTGTGTGAGAAGCTATGCTACTCTGGGAGAGATATGTGATCAACTGAGAGCAGTTTTTGGTGAATATAAAGATTCAATAAAGATATAGAAACAAGGAAGGTGTACTATGAAAAATGCCAGAATCAGAGTTTTAGTGGCAAAACCGGGTCTTGATGGTCATGATCGTGGTGCAAAGGTTATTGCCAGGGCATTGAGAGATGCCGGAATGGAAGTTATCTATACCGGATTAAGACAGACCCCGGAGCAGATTGTAGAAACGGCAATTCAAGAAGATGTTAATGTGATAGGATTAAGTATTCTTTCCGGTGCACATATGTACCTGTTTCCTAAAATAATGGAACTACTTACTGAAAAAGATGCTGCTGATATCCTGGTGATTGCCGGGGGAATTATTCCTAATGAGGACATTATAGAATTAAAAAAAATTGGTATCAAAGAGATTTTTACTCCAGGGACAGACACCAATAAGATAGTTGAATTTATTAAAGAGAATATCAAAATTGCCTGAACTTAAATAGGAGAGATGGTATGGATTTCAGCACCAGAGTACGACAGGGTGATATTAGAGCTGCGGCAAAACTCATTACCATGGTAGAAAATGATTTTCAGCATGCTCAGAAGATATT